>NZ_RCVK01000396.1:0-9712 GCF_003667485.1 Micromonospora sp. BL1 | reverse complement strand
GCCACGCCCCGTTCCCCAGCACAACCCCCTGGGGTACGCGCGACCGCCCGCCGCCGCTCCGCCCCGGCGCTCCCGGTCCGGCCTGTGGACGACCGCGATCGTGGTGGCTGTACTGGTCATCCTCTGCTCGGGCGTGATTTCGTTCCTGTACCGGAAATACGGTGCTACCGCATCCGCTCCGGCGAGTGTGAGCGTGACCTCCGGCGCGGTGCAGCCGTACGGAGGCGACTATCCGGTCCGCACGTCGTACCGTCGTGAGGTACGCCTCCTGCCGGCCGGCGGCGGTACGACGACGAGCGAAGGACGAGAGACGCGATGACAGCGCAGGCCCGCCTGCTCGGTGGCAGGTATCAGGTCGGCGAGCTGCTGGGCTACGGCGGCATGGCCGAGGTGCACCGCGGCCGCGACCTCCGGCTCGGGCGGGATGT
Source organism: Micromonospora sp. BL1 (assembly GCF_003667485.1). Classification (NCBI taxonomy): domain Bacteria; kingdom Bacillati; phylum Actinomycetota; class Actinomycetes; order Micromonosporales; family Micromonosporaceae; genus Micromonospora; species Micromonospora sp. BL1. The sequence continues at coordinate 9,284 of NZ_RCVK01000396.1, read as the reverse complement.
CGCGATCAAGATGCTCCGTGCCGACCTGGCCCGGGATGCCACCTTCCAGATGCGGTTCCGCCGCGAGGCGCAGAACGCCGCCTCGCTCAACCACCCGGCCATCGTCGCCGTCTACGACACCGGCGAGGAGACCGGCCCCACGGGCGAGACCCTGCCGTTCATCGTGATGGAGTTCGTCAACGGCCGGACCCTCAAGGAGGTCCTCGGCGTCGAGGGGCGGCTCCAGCCGCGCCGGGCGCTGGAGATCTGCGCCGACATGTGCGCCGCGCTGGAGTTCAGCCACCGGCACGGGATCATCCACCGGGACATCAAGCCCGGGAACGTGATGCTCACCCAGACCGGCCAGGTCAAGGTGATGGACTTCGGCATCGCCCGGGCGCTGGCCAGCGGCGCCACCACGATGACGCAGACCAGCGCGGTCATCGGCACCGCGCAGTACCTCTCCCCCGAGCAGGCGCGCGGCGAGGCGGTCGACGCCCGCTCCGACGTCTACGCGGCCGGCTGCGTGCTGTTCGAGCTGCTCTGCGGCCACCCGCCGTTCGTCGGGGACAGCCCGGTCAGCGTCGCGTACCAGCACGTACGGGAGCAGCCGCCGACGCCGAGCACGATCAACCCGGACGTCAACCCCGCTGTCGACGCCATCGTGCTCAAGGCGCTGTCGAAGAACCCGCTCAACCGCTACCAGAGCGCCGGCGAGATGCGGGCGGACCTGCTCCGCGCCGCCGCCGGCCGGCCGGTGCTCGCCACCCCGGTGATGCCGGCCGACGAGACCATGCCGATGGGCGCGGCCGCGGGCGGCGGATACCACCAGGCGCAGCAGACCCAGATGATGGGCCCGCAGACCCGCCAGCAGCCGGTGGCGCGGGTCGGCGACCCGGGCAAGCGCAAGAGCTCGTCCTGGGTGATCGCCGCGTTCGCCGCGCTCGGCGTGCTCGCGGTGATCGCGCTCGGCACCGCGCTCTGGCTCAACCAGGCCGGCAACGAGAAGGTGTCGGTGCCGCAGTTGGTGGGCCGTTCGCAGGCCGAGGCGCAGGCCGCGCTCAGCCAGGCCGGGCTGCGTTTCGCCCCCGGGGACCCGGTCAAGAACGCCGAGTGCAAGAAGGGCACCGTGGTCGAGCAGAACCCGCCGTTCGGCCAGCGGGTGGAGAAGAACAGCGCCGTGACGGTCCAGATCTGCGTCGGCCCGGACGAGGTCACCATCCCGCAGAGCTTGGTGGGCGGCAACTTCACTGCCGTGAAGGCGCAGCTGGAGAGCCTGGGGCTCACCGTCGAGCGCAAGGATGTCGACGACGATGCCCGGGAGGGCCAGGTCACCAGGGTGTCGCCCAAGGAGGGCAGCAAGGTGGCCCCGGAGAGCAAAGTGACGCTCGAGGTCTCCAGGGGCAACGTCATCACGGTGCCGGACGTCCGTGGCTTCACCGAGAACCAGGCGCGGAAGCAGTTGGAGGAAGCCGGTTTCCGAGTCAAGGTGCAGGACGGCAACGAGGTCGACCCGGCCGAGGCGGACAAGGTGAGCAGCCAGAGCCCGTCGGCCAGGAGCAAGCAGCCCAAGAACTCGACCGTGACCATCAGGGTCGACGTGCCGAAGGCCGAGGAGACCGAGAGCCCGTCCCCGAGCGAGACCCCCAGCGCGACACCGACCACGCCGGGTGGGGGCGGTGGCGGCTTCCCGTTCCCGACGGTCCCGCCGGCACGCGGCAACGGCGGCTGACCGACGCGGAATCACACTTGGCCGGGTCGTGTCCCCCGACTGGAAAGAGTGTTAATCGTCGGGCATCAACGTGATTCGATGTTCCTTGGGCGTTGGCATCGATTCCCGAGGAACTAATCACGGGATGAACTATGGCCGGTTCTCGGCGCGGCTCGCTGCGGTCGATCGCAATCATCGCAACCCTCCTGGCAAGTCTCGGGACAATTGCTCGGGCGGGGTGATCTCAATCCGCCCTACTTGACGCGCAATCTCGCTGATGGCTCGGTCGAGAAGTTCGTCGATCCCAAGGCAGAGGCGGTGGCGGCGTGGGGCGTACTTGCGGGCGGTTCTCACGTTCATGTCAAGCCGGCGGGCGGTCGCGTCATGGCCGCTCTACGCAACGCCGCCATCGGCGCACTCCGCACCGCCGGAATCACCAACATCGCCGCCGGCCCGCCATCATGCCCATGACAGCACCCGCCCGCTGGCACTCCTCGGCATCACCTGACGACTTTGCCGGGACCCTGATCCAAGGCTGCCCGACTCGCGGCCTTCGCCCGTGTCGCAGCAATCAACCCTCATGCATTGCTGAGATCACCTCACTACTGACTACGACAGCCGCCCCAATTGCTAGCCTCGGTCTTTCGCTAAGTGTTGATCAAGGCTTGTGGGCCTGTCTGTTGATCTTCTCGGGCTGGCCTGTGGTGGTGTGGGCATGGTGGTGGCCCGGCGCGTGGTCGGGTTCCTCCGAGGGCGCTCGGCGGGTCGGGGTGTCGGGTTCAGGTGATCGGTCGGGGTAGCGCGGCGAGGCGGTTGAACGCTGTGACGAGGTCGTTGGCCCAGGGCCAGTGCTGGGCGATGCGTAGCCGGGTTTGGCGGGCCGAGCGGGTGAGTCGGGCGGCGACGTGGAGTAGCCGGTAGCGCAGCTTCTTGGGTTCGGCTGCGGCAAGTTCGCCGTCCAGAAGTAGCAGTTGGGTCCAGGCGAGCAGGTCGATGCCGGTGAGGACGACTTCCAGCCAGGCGGCGTTGATGGCGAACACGCGGGAGGGGAATCGGCCGAAGCCGGTGTCCTTGCCGCAGCGGATGCGGTCCTCGACGCGGGCGTGACCGCGGTGGCGGGCCTCCAGGTACTGAATGGCGCCGTGGCCGGGTGGGGTGTCGGTGGCCAGTACCTGGTGTCGCATGCCTTCGATGGTGTCGAACAGGCTCAGTTGCGCGCCGGGGTGCGGCCGTTCGCGGCGCACGATGAACCGGGTTCCGGCCGGGAAGCCGTCGGCGGGGACCAGGCCGGTCAGTTCGGCCACGTGGGCGCCGTCGCGGGGTTCGCCGTCGGTGTCGAGGGCGGGCACCCACGTGCCGTGCTGTTTGGCGTGCAGGATCGCCTGCCGGATCGGTTCGGTGATGGCGACTCCGACGGAGAACGTGGTGTCCACTCCCTGCTTGCGCAGGTCGCGGATGTGCGCGAGGAACCCTTGGGTGCAGCCGGCCGAGTCGGTGCGGATCAGGATCGGGGTGCCGTGCCGGTGGGAGTCCGGGATCTGGGCCAGGGCGGCGTCGAGGACGGTGATGTGGTCGGCGGTGGTGTTCGACCCGGCCCGGCCCTCCCGCAGCAGGCCGGACAGGGCCTCGCGGGTGTTGTCCAGGAAGCAGAACAACGGGTGGTAGCCGAAGGTCTTCTTCCAGGTCGGGGTCGCTGATTGCTTGTCCGAGTGGCACAGCACGATCGAGGCGTCCAGATCGAGGACCAGGCCAGGGACCGGCTGGCCAGCCGCGGTTGTCTGCGGGAGCCGGCCGCGGGTCTCGGCCAGCTGGGCCCAGGCCAGCTGACGAGCCCGTGCCCGAGCGTCACGCAACCGACCCAGTGCCTCACCGTCCACGCCGGACAGGAGCCGCCACGCCGTCGGGTCCGACGCGACCGGACCGAACAAGTCCGCCGGGTCACGCAGCACGGCCAGGTCCGAGATCGCTTCACCACCGTCGGCGAGCATCACCGCCAGGTCCACCGCGACCCGGCCCGGGTCGTGCTGGCCACGCCGCCGCCGCAGACCGGCGAGGGCCTCACCGAACGCCCCGGTCAGCCCGGTCACCTCCGCGACATCAGCGAGGAGACGAGCGCTGGCATGGCCGACCACGCCACGCCCGTCGGCACTCACGATGATCTTCGGGCGCGCTCCGGTAGCCTTCACTCGGTAAGTGCCTTCCGTGCGGACGATCATGGGCCTTCGACAAGCCAGATCATCCCAGATCGGGAGGCACTTCCTCATTTCTGATCATGAACCACAGACGGCCTTACTGAACGGCCGAGGCTAGCTGACCAGGGCGTAGTCTCTGTTTAGGGGCAGGCGAGTCGTTGACGTTGAATTTCTAGTGTCGCGTGTCTGAGTTCTTTTGACGGTTGGCTTTGGTGAGGATTTGGTCGGCGGTCTTGGTCCAGGCGAACGGTTGGCAGCGTTCGTTGTAGGCGTCGATGAACCTGCGGATCGCGGCGATCAGGTCCGGGACGCTGGTGAAGGTGCCGCGGCGGATGGCTTGGCGGGTGATGATCCCGAAGAAGACCTCGACGAGGTTCATCCAGGATGCGCTGGTCGGGGTGAAGTGCATGGTGATGCGGGGGTGCTTGGCGAGCCAGGCCTTGACGTTCGGGCGGTTGTGGGTGGCGTAGTTGTCGCAGACCACGTGGAGTTCGACTCGGGGGTGAGCCTTGGCGACCTGCTTGAGGAAGGTCAGGAACTCGCCGTTGCGGTGACGGGGGTAGCAGGCGTCGGCGGTGATCCGGCCGGTGGCGACCTCCAGGGCGGCGAACAGGGTGGTGGTGCCGTGCCGCCTGTAGTCGTGGGTCCGTCGTTCGGCCTGGTCGAAGCGCATGGGCAGCAGTGGCGCGGTCCGGTCGAGTGCCTGGATCTGGGACTTCTCGTCGATGCATACGACCACGGCCTTGTCCGGGGGGTCGAGGTAGAGCCCGACCACATCGCGGATCTTGGCCTCCAACCGCGGGTCGGTGGAGAACTTGAACGTCTCGACCCGGTGGGGTTGCAGTCCCCAGTCCCGCCAGATCCGGGCGACCTCGGCGAAGCTGACGGGCGTGCCCTGCCTGGTCAACTGGTCGGCGAGGGTTCTGGCCGACCAGTGCGTGATGCCCAGGTCCGCCGGCGGCGGGTTCAGTGTCGCTGCCACCACGGCGGCCTCGTCGATGACCGGCGGGCGACCCGGGCGCGGCAGGTCCGCCAAGGCGCCGAGACCGCCGGCGGCGTATCGGGCCCGCCACGCGACCACGGTCTGGCGGCTCATCCCCACCCGCCGGGCGATCTCCGCATTCGACACGCCCTCAGCGGCCAGCAACACCATCCGAGCGCGCTGGACATGCCCGGCCGGCGCCGTGGACGAACGAGTCAACTCACGAAGACGAGCACCATCACCCGGACGGAGAACCAACGGCGCGGCTACAGACACGCCTCATTCTCCCGCACCCAAACCGTCAAGTCACTTCAGACACGCAACACTAGCCTAAAAAACGGCTTGACCTGGACTTATTGATTGATCGTTGACGAAGTAGTAGGGTGATGGCACACTTTCCATCATCGACACGCTACCCAGTGCAGGTTGACTAAGAGTGGCCGGCCTTGAAGACGCGCATTGCCAGTGAGTTCGGTGGCCCCATGCAGGTTCTTTCTGTCGGAGGTTAGGAGAAACCGTGCGTTTTGGAGTACGAATCAGAGCTGCGGCTGCGGTGATTTTCACGGCTCTTGCGTTTGGGGTATTCGGGATAGCTGGGCCAGCTCAGGCGGGTTGTAGTACAAGAGCCTTCGTCTACTACTACAAGTCGGGCAGCGAAGAGAAGGTCTGGAGTAGGTCATGCAGTGGAAGGTATCCTATAAATTCTGTCGGAGTTGGGATGTCAACTGGTCCTTGGTCGGGATATCTGACTGAGTCAGGTGGCAAGCAATGGTACTTCTGCGACTGGGAAGATTGGAGTTTTTATCCCGACTATCCGAGGTTCAAGGAAATTTACTTGAGTGCGACCAAGATGGCGCACTGTACTTGAACCCACTGACCTAAACTTTGGCCGATTTTGTGGTTTTGGGTACTTCTGGCACGGCGATGGTTATCTCGTACGTGACGTCGCGGGTACGTTCTGTTCTGCGTTGGCGGGTGTGCGAGGTCCGTTGTGTTGCCGGTCGTGGCGGTTAAGCGGCTGGCCGGCGATGGCGGCGACGAGCGTGGTGGCGGGGTCGGGGTCGTGGTGTCCGCAGTTGACGCAGGGGCCGCGGTCGGTGGCGAGGAGATTGCGGGTCAGGGCGAGTACGGCGGTGAAGCTGATCCCGTCAGGTCGACGTTCAGGTCGAAGGCGGTGTTCACGGCGAAGCGTACGAGGGCGTTGTGGACGGTCAGGAGGGACCCAGAGTTCCTGGTGGGCCAGTTGCGGGGTCTGTCCGCGTAGGCGGGTGCCGGGTTCGCGCAGAGTGCTTTTCAACCGGGCGTAGGTCAGTTCGATCTGCCATCGCTCGGCAAACAGCGCGGCGATCTGGTCGGCGGGATAGCGGACCCTCTCGGCACACCCTCAACCCGCACCCGCGGGATCCGCTCGGTCACCCGAGCGGTCACCACGCTGACGCTGTCCCGCCGGAACAGGCACAACCCGAGCACGATCATTGCGGTGACCGCGCCGGTCAGCACCCGCCGCCGGCCATCGACGTGTCCGGCCTCGGCCTGCGCCCGCCCGATCAGCTCCGCACCGGACAACACCGGCCGAGGTAGGTGACGTGCTCGCGTTGGCAGTGCAGGACGTCGGCGGTGATCACGGTGTCGCGTAGGTCGCTGATCTGGTCGAGCAGCGGCGCGAACCGGGTGATCTCGTTGGTCTTGCCGTCCACGTCGATGCTGGCCAGGACCACACCGGTGGCCTGGTCGCAGGCGGTCATCACGTGCCGGGCAGGGGTGCCGGTGGGTGCGGGAGCCGCGCAGGGTCTTGCCGTCGACGGCGATCGCCCGGCCGGCCGTTGAGGTGGTGGCGGTGGCCCGGCCGGCGAGCCAGACACTGATCGCCGCGGTCAGTAGTTGCGGGTCCATGGCCTGCAACAGCCGACGGATCATCGCCTGCGATGGGCGCCGGTCGGCAGTCATGCCCAAGGCGACAGCGGTTGCCGCCGGCACGTCGGCGACCCATTCGGCGATCGCGGCGTACGAGCGGTAGCCGGCGACCACAGCACACACCGCTGCGGTGACCACGACTGTCAGCCGGTGCCGAACACCTCGCCTGGCGCGTGGATCAGGCACACCAGCGAGCGCTTCGGGTAGCCCACCAGCGGTTTCGGCAACGGTCAGAGCCGGTGCGCAGGACAAGGATGAGATCAGCGATGATGGCAGCGCGGGCATGACTCACTTCGAACGATCAACATGGCGTAGAGAACCTTGATGATCTTCTGAGCCAGTCATGCCCGTCTTGCTGCCACCACCAACGGCGCTTCTACCCCAAGCCTCACAAGTCAGACACCGTCACGACTTTGCCGGGGCCCTGCCGAAGCTCCTGGCTGGAACATGTTGATCTAGTCAATCCATGTCCTACCAGGAGCTTCTCCACATCTCACACCCGACCCACACCCCGGACCGAAACCGGGACTATTGATCACTAAACGGCCTTGAGTTTAGGTCAGTAGTGGTAGTTGACCCTATATGTATCGTTGAAACGGAATCAAATTCAGCCGCTGCTTGGAGTACTAACTCCGGGTGCGTTGGAGTTGCGCCAGCAGATGAGGGCGCAGGCGAGGCTGAGGAAGGCTTGCTGCACAGGTTAAAGATCAAGTCAGGCGGCGGCGAAGGCGGCGCGGCGGCGGGCGTCCACCTCGGCGGCCAGCTCGGGAGCGCGCTCCAGCGCCTCCGGGAAGCCGCAGGCGGCAAGCCAGTTCGCCAGCATCAGGTGACCGCCCTCGGTCAGCACCGACTCGGGGTGGAACTGCACGCCCTCGATCGGCAGCGAGCGGTGCCGCATCGCCATCACCACGCCGGAGGCGGTCCGGCCGGTGACCTCCAGCTCGTCGGGAAGCGTCTCGGGCAGGACGGCCAGCGAGTGGTACCGGGTGGCGGTGAACGGGTCCGGCAGCCCGGCGAGCACGCCCACGCCGTCGTGGCGTACCTCCGAGGTCTTGCCGTGCAGCAGTTCCGGCGCGCGGGCCACAGTCGCGCCGAACGCCTCGCCGATCGCCTGGTGACCGAGGCAGACGCCGAAGATCGGGAGCTTGCCGGCGTACTCGCGGATCACGTCCAGGCAGATGCCGGCCCGGTCCGGGCTGCCCGGACCGGGTGACAGCAGGACACCGGCGGCGCCGGCGCGGCCCACCTCGGCGACGTCGATCTCGTCGTTGCGCCGCACCTCGCAGTCGGCGCCGAGCTGGCCGAGGTACTGCACGAGGTTGAAGACGAACGAGTCGTAGTTGTCGATCACCAGTACGCGCATCGGGGTCACCTGTTCGGGGTGGAGGGTGGGGCGTTGTTCGTCTCGGTGCTGTACGGCAGCTCCTCCTCGCCGGGCAGCCCGGTGGGTTCGGTGATCCCGCCGTCACCCGGTACGCCGGATTCCTGGGTGACCTGCACGTCGTCGAAGGGCAGCAGCGGTTCCGCCCACGGGAAGACCACGAACCAGAGCAGCGCGACGGTGGCGGTGGCCAGCACCAGCGAGCCGATCAGCTTGCCGGGCAGCCCGAACGGCAGCTTGCGCCAGATCCACGAGTACACGGCTCACGCCTCCAACTCGGCCGGGCGGCCCGCCGACTTGGCCTGCGTGTGGTCCAGCCGGGCATGGATGATCAACCGCTGGTAGTTGTCGAACTTCGGGTTGCAGGTCGTGAGCGTGAGCAGCTTCTCGCTGGCCTTCGCGTCCGGCTTGCCCGGCACCGGCGCGACCACCTCCACCTGGGACGGCTTGACGATCCGCTGCTGGTAGACCCGGTAGACGAGCCAGTCGGTCCTGGTCTCGACCACTATGGCGTCGCCGGTCTTCAGCTCGTCCAGCCGCCAGAACGTGGAGCGGATGCGGTGACCGGCGACGGAGAAGTTGCCCACCTCGCCGGGCATGGCGCTGTCCGGGTAGTGGCCCGGGGCGTACCGGATGTCCTCCGGGCTGACCCCCTCGACCACGACCCAGTGCTTGTCGAACCTGGGGATGTAGAGGCCGGCGACCGGCTTCCCCTTGGCCGGCGGCTTCGGCTTCACCGTGGGACCGGTGGTCGGGCCGACGGTCGGGTCCGCGGTGGCACCCCACTCCTGGGCGAGTTGGCTGTTCAGGTCGCTCTGGTGGGCCTCGACGATGACCGCCTTGCCCCAGATCTCGTACCCGGCGAAGAGGAGCACCACCAGCCCGAACGTGATCAGCAGCTCGCCGGTGCCCCGGACGACGGTGCGCAGCCGGGAGCCGACTGTGGGGCGGGTCAGCTCGGAGTAGACGCTGCGGTATCCGTCGCCGGTCTGCTCGGGCCGCAGCTGCACCACCCGCTCGCCGCGCCGGGGGCGGGGTGGCTCGGCGGGCGGCTCGCCGCCGCCGTCGCCGGTGTCCGGCGCCGGGGGCACCGCGCCCATCAGCCCGGTGGCGTCCAGGTGGGGG
>NZ_RCVK01000256.1:0-9731 GCF_003667485.1 Micromonospora sp. BL1 | reverse complement strand
GGGCGCGGGACGGAATCTGCGGGTTCGGACGCGGGTCCGGCGTCTGGTCGTGCGGCGTCCGCGGGACCGGAAGGTCGCGCACCGGGCCGGCGGTCAGCGCGGCGTCGTGGATCGTCGCCAGGTCCACAGCGGTGAGATAGCCGGTCGGCCCGGTCGAGGTCGCGGCCTGCTCCGGCGACGCCGGCAGGGTGTCGACGTCGAGGCCCATCACCCCCGGGCGGCCGACGGTGGTGAACAGGCGCTCGGGGGCCTGGTGACCCTCCTTGGCCCCCAGGTAGTGCATCACCTCGTGCACCATCACGGGCAGGCGGTCGCCGGTGTTCCACCGGTGCTGGTCGGTGCCGACCCCGGTCTCCGAGGTCACCTCGACCGGCGGGTTGCGTCGCGGGTCGGCCTGCCAGTCACGGGTCATGCCGTCGCGCCACGGCGGCGTGTCGACGACCAGGTCGATGTGCAGCAGGCGGCCGTCGGGCAGCGTGTACCGACCGTTGACCATCTCGTCCACGGTGCGTTGCACCGCGTCGGCGAAGTCCCGTAGCTCCCGGGGAGACATTCGGTCGTTCTTGGAGACCAGATCCAGGTGTACGTCGAACGACCGGTAGTCCCGGCCGTCTGCGGTGAACTCCCGGGTGGTGAAGTCGATCGTCGTGATCTCGCCGCGCAGCAGGTGCGTGCCGGGGACGACGGTGTCCTTCCAGGGCACGTACCGTTCGGTGCGCAGTCGTTTCGGCTCCGCGCTCGCCTTGGCCTGCCGGAACTGCGGGCTCGGCCCGGCCCCGGTGGGCGCGGGTAGGTCCGCGACGGCGAGCGGCGCGGGAATGCCACGCGGTCCGTCCGGCGCCGGACCGGCCGTGTCGTGCTGCCCTGTCGTCGGCTGGCCGTCCGGCGTCGGCGCGGTGTCCACGGCACCCGTCGGTCCGGCGCCGGTCCGGTCCGCCCCCGTGCCTCGGCCGTCGGCTTCCACCGGGACGTCGGCCGTCGTGGTGTCGACGGCGGTGGAGCTGAGCGGGCCGGGTGCCGCGACCGCCGGTTCCGGTGCGGGCGTCGCGCCGGCACCGGGATCGGTCGCCGGGGAGGCGACCACGGCCGGACCGTCGACCGAGATGCCCTCGACGGGTGTGACTGGCGGTGGGGGCGCCTCCACGGTGCTGACGACGTCACGCAAGGGAGCGGTCGGCTCGCCGGTGCTTGTCGGGGTCGACGGCGAGGTGCCGGTGGTCGATGTGCTCGGGGTCGACGTGCCGGTGCTCGGCGTGCTGGTCGGTGAACTCGTGGACGGCGGGCTCGTGGACGTCGTCCCGGTGCTCGCCGTGACGGTGGCCGGTGCGGCGGTCGTCGGTGCCGCCGGGCCGGGCATGACGGTGGCCGGAGTGCCGGCGCTCGATGCGGCGGCGCTCGGCGTGACGGTGGACGGTGCCGGGTCGCCGGTTGGGGTGGCCGCGCCGGCCGGCTGGCTGGGCGACGACGCCGGGACAGCCGCCGGGCCGGGGGTGGCGGCGGGCGACGTCGCGGGCGCCGGTGTGTCGAAACCGGTCGGCCCGCTGCTCGGCGTCGGAGCATCGAAACCGGGAAGGCCGCCGCCGTACGGAGCCGTGACGTCCGCGACCGCGGCCGGCGTGCCGATCGTGGGCGTGCCGGTGCCGCTCGGGGTGCCGGTCGTGGGCGTACCGGTGCCGCTGCCCGCCGGGGTGCCGTTCGGCGTGCCCGTCGAGTCGGCGCGCGGGGTGGTGACCTCGCCGCCTGCGAGCGGGCCCGACCCCGGGGCCGCACCGCCGACCCCACGCGGGTCGCCGTCGGCGCCCTGACCGGCGGTGCCGTGCCCGCTCGGGCTCAGACTTCCGGCGCCGTTCGGGCTCGTGCTGCCGCTCGGGCTCGTACTGCCGTTCTGGGCCCCGTCCTGTGAGCCGTCGCGGACCTGACCTCCGCCGGTCTGGCCATCAGCGGTGGGGCTGCTCGACGATGGGCCATCAGCCGTCTGCCCGCCCGCCGTTTGCCCGCCTGCGGTTTGGCCACCCGCGGGTTGCCCGCCCCCGGTTTGGCTGCCCGAGGTCTGACCGCCCGAGGTCTGACTGCCTGGGGTCTGACCGCCCGCGATCTGGCCGTCAGCGGTCTGACTGCCAGGGGCTTGCCCGCCCGCAGTCTGACCGCCCGGGGTCTGACCGCCTGTGGCCTGGCCGCCCGGGGTCTGACCGCCTGCGGCCTGGCCGCCCGGGGTCTGACCGCCTGCGGCCTGACCGCCCGGAGTCTGCCCGCCCGGGGTCTGGCCCCCGGAGGGCTGGGTGCCCGGAGCGTCGCTGCCCTGGCCGGTGTCCTGACTGCCGGGGCCCTGGTTCCCGGAGCCCTGCTGCGCCGGCCCTTGACTCCCGGCATCGCCCTGCCCGGACCCGTGCCCGGACCCCTGACCGGCACCGCCACCCCCGGCGACCGGCCCACCCGAGGGCTGTGGACCCGGGCCGCCGCCCTGGCTGGCCGGACCGCCGCCCTGGCTGGCCGGACCGCCGCCCTGACTGCCCGGGCCGCCGCCCTGACTGGCCGGACCGCCGCCCTGACTGCCCGGGCCGGGGGCGGAGCCGACGGGTGGGGGAACGGGTGGTCCGTCCACGGCCGTGGGCGGAGGCGTGGGCGCGGTGGTCGTGAGGTTGTTCGTCTCGATCGTCGGCGGTGGTGCTCCGGCAGCGGCGCCCGGGCCGTAGCTCTGGCCGACCACTGTGGCGTAGTGGTGGGCCATCCCGCCGATCATCGACGAGCTCATGGTGGCCCACGGGTTGAAGCCGCCGCCGCCGACCATCATGGTGAACAGGCCCTCGAACAGCGTCTCGGCGAGCGCCGACAGCCCTTCCCGCGACAGGACGTTGTTGTTGATCTTCGGGAAGAACTTGCCGCCGATCATCTGTACGCCGCTGACGCCCGCGCCGATGAAGGCGCCACCGGCGAACGCCATCGCCAGATCCTTGTAGTCGAGGGACTTGCGGTTGCCCTCAATGATCTGCGTGACCTGGGCGGCGGCGCTCTGCCAGAGTTCCTCCAGGCCCTCCTGGAACGCCTCCCAGGCCAGCCGCATCAGCATGTTTTGTAGCCGCTGGCGGAACAGGCTGATCAACGCTCCGACGATCTCCTGACCGATCTTGATCAGGGCAGGCACCGCCGCCGCACCGAAGCCGGAGGCCAGCGCGATGGCGATCTCCACGACCTGGGTGAAGGCCGCGATGACGATGTTGTACTGGGTGTTCTCCGAGTCCAGCGCGAAGTTGTAGGCCGAGCCGCCCAGCGCCAGCGCGATGTTGCCGCCGGCCGGCACGTTCCTGGTGATCCCGACCTGGTACTGCTGGAACGCGTCCATCGCCGGGCCGGACAGGCTCCCGGCCAGCCCGTAGCCGAGGTTGGCGGTGGCGCCCATCCCGTTGAGGATGGTGCTGCTGAGCGCGTACAGCTCGTCGCCCATGGCCCGCAGGGCGGTGGGGTCGGCCTTCGGGTACTCCTCGCCGACGGCGACGAGGATCAGGTCGTACGCCCACTGCCACTGCGGGTCGTTGGGAATGTGGAAGTCGGGCATGTCCTAGCGGGGCGCGGGTGGGTGGCTCAGGCGCCGGGGATGATCGGGGTGGGCGTGCCGTCGGGCGCGTAGCTCAGGTACAGCGGCTGGTAGCCGGGCGCGGTGGGGTCCACGGCCGGGTTCTCCTTGACGACGAAGAACCGGCCCTGTCCGGGATCGATCGTCCTGCCGTCCGGGGTGGTGACGGGTGTGCCGGTCAGCGGGGTGATCGAGTCGTAGAGGTTCGCGTCCACCCGGGTGCTGCCGTCCTCGAACGGGTTGAGCGCGATCAGGCGGTACTCCTCGGGCAGCGGCCGGCCGCCGACGTGCGCGGTCGCGTACTCCGGCTGCACGAAGTAGGACGAGATGGCCGGCAGGGCGGCGGTGACCGGGAGCAGCGGCTCGGCGGGCCGCACCGACCGCATGGGCGTGCCCTGCTGCTGCGGAAGGAGCCGGGCCTGCTCGGTGACCGGCGCACCGGCCGGCTCACTGACCGCCAGCTTGCGGGACAGCAGATGGCGCCGGCGCGGCTCACCCTCCGCGGTGGGCTCCAGCACCCGGCCCGTGACGGCTGCCCGCGTCGCGTACGTGGGGCCGTCCAGGCGGTCGAAGTCCTTGGCCATCTTCCGGCTGACGTCCAGGGCGGCCTCGTCCGCCTCCCGGTACGCCCGGCCGCTCTCCGTGAGGCCCTGGGCGGTGTAGTGCAGGGTGCCCTTGACGCCGCCGATGATCGCTTCGAGGTTGTCCAGGCCCTCCAGGAACTTGGTCGAGAACTGCTCGCCCATGTCGTCGTCGCCCCAGGCGTTGGCGTACCGGGCGCGCAGGGCGGTCAACTGGGCGAGGTAGGACTCGTAGAGCTGCACGTGCGACTCGTACGCCCTGCCGAGCCCTTCCACGCCGTCCGGGTCGACCCACAGCCGCCCGCCCGGATTGTTGCTGATCATTCGGGCCCCCGGGTCAGGAGTTCCCGCACGCTCGTCACCATGCGGGGTTCCTTGGGCAGGAACGCGTCGGCCCCGGCCTGGCCCCGGACCAGCTTGTGGGCGTCGAGGCCGTCCGGCAGCACCGGCGCCAGCACCTCGGCCGCCTGGTTCATGACCTGTTCCTTGGCGTCGGCGTAGGTCTCCAGGATGAGCCGGGTCAGGTCGGCGGTGGTGAGCCGCTTGTGGGCGCCGGAGGGGAACTGGACGTCGGTCAGCACACCGTTCTGGCCGACGGTGACGCTCACCTCCCGTCGCGGTGACGTCGCGGTGGCCGAGAGGGCACTCATCCGGGCCTGCATCTCGGCGAGGCTGTTGCGCTGCCGCTCGTACTCCTGGAACAGGCCTTCGATGCGCTCGCTGTAGTTCACGACGGACCACTCCCTCGACGTCGCGGTCCAGTGAAGACGCCGCCCCGGTCCCGCCGGAACTCCGGCCGGGGATCAGTGCATGAAAGTGCAACCACTCTTCCCGGGCTGTCGGCCGGCGCCGCCCGTTCCGGGGGCGCTGCCGTGCAATGTTGGGTGACGTTCGGACATGGTGGCGCGACCGGGTTGCCGCCGGGCACGGCCGCGGATCAACACTCTTCCCTGCCACCGTTCCCTGACACGAGGAGTCCGGCCGTGACGATGCCGATCGTCAGCACCACCGAAGAGGGTATGCAGCGGGCTGCCCAGGAGTTCTCCGACAAGGCCACCGAATTCACCGGCCAGTTGCGCGCGGTCAACGGGCAGATGGCCATCCTGATCTCGTCCTGGACCGGCCAGGCGTCGCAGGGCTTCAACCAGGCCATGGACAACTGGGAGAACGCCTTCCAGCGGGTGATCAACGAGCTGCTCAACATGCTCGAGGTCATGGGTGTCACCACCAAGGGCTACCAGACGGCCGAGGACGAGGCGTCGAGCGTGGCCAACTCCTTCGGCGCGGCCCTGCCGGGCATCTGAGCCGCACCCCGACCCCCGATCTCCCGAGAGGACCGACATGTCCAACTACACCTTCGACTTCGTGCAGGCAGACGCCGTGCTGACCGACATGAACCGCATCAACGGTCAGATCCAGTCGTCGCTGGAGGAGATGGAGCGCACCGTCGAGGCCAGCCTCGCCCAGTGGACCGGTGCCGCCCAGGAGCAGTACAAGGTCTCGAAGCTGGCCTGGAACCAGGCGGCCGACTCGATGGTCGGCTACCTGGAGCAGGCCCGGATGACGCTGCTGCAGATCTCGGACAACTACGGCACCACCGAGCAGCGTCACGCCATGATCTGGAACGACGTCCGCGGCGGCTGAACCGCCGGACGGCCGCCGCGGACGCGGCGTGGCGGCCCACGTCGTCCGTCCCCGGCCCGGTGAGCTAGACGACCCGGGCCGCTGGGGTCTGTGCCAACGTTCCGTCGTCGACTCTCGAGTGGAGTGAGCTCCATGGCCCGCATTGACTGGGGATACCCCAACGACAAAGCCATCAGCGCGATGAACGCCTACGGCATGGGCGACGCCGCCCTCAACAAGCCGGAGGGCACCGTTCAGGCGGCGCACGACTCCTGGATGGCGTTCTACAACAAGAACCAGAACAATCGCACCGGCGTGAACTACGAGAAGTGGAAGGACGAGGTCCGCGCCGAGCATCCGGAGTGGATCGAGGCCCGCGACTGGTACGACAAGAACATCCTCGACACCGACGGCTGGAAGAACCTCGTCAAGACGTACAAGGACAACATCACCGACCCGTCGAACGTGAAGCCGCCCGCGTTCACCGACCAGTCCGACTGGATCGACGACAAGATCCAGACCGGTTCGGGCTTCAAACCGCCGGCGATCAACCCGACGTTCAAGGGTGACACCGCCTCGACCAGTGGCGTGGCGGTCAACACCGCCGCCCTGAAGTGGTTCGCGGAGGACGTGCTGGGCAGCATCACCGGCGCGGGGAAGATCCTGCTCACCACGGCCGACCAGGTGGGCGCGATCGACCCGCGTCCCGGCGCCTTCGCCCGGGCCGAGGTGCTGCGGCAGGCGATCGTCGGGGCGACGGCCCAGGACGGCGGCGTCAAGGGCGACATGAAGGACATGCTCGTCAACATGAACACCGCCCTGCTCGCGGTGCAGGCCGCCCTGCTGAAGATGGCCGCGGAGTACGAGAACCTCGAAGAGCTGAACGCGCTGACCACCGACAAGCTCGGCGAGATCATGGGTGACTCCTTCAAGGGCCTGGACAACCTGAGCACCTACGGCCAGAAGATCGTCAAGACCGACGGAAACTGACGCGGGCGGACAGGTCTCGCCGCTCGCGAAGAGGGACAGGGCATGGGCAACGGTCTCGGTGACAGCAAGCTCGACGGCTGGAACGACCCCGCGGAGGAGGCGGCCACCTTCCCACCCAAGGTGATCCCCGTCAGCGACCTGTACGACTACCAGACCTGGGCGAAGGAGACCCGGGGCTGGCGGAAGCTCGAGGCCGCGGTGAACGGCGGCGCCGCGCTGACCACCGAGAGCGGACAGGACCATGCCAAAACGCTGGTGAGCGTCCGGTCCGTCGTCGAGACCGCGCAGGCCTTCCAGGCGACCCAGGACCTGCTGATCTGGCTCGAACAGACCATCCGTACCGCTGTCACCTCGATGGTCGGCGACGACAAGGCGTGGAAGGGGCCGGCGGCCAACGGGTTCCGCGACAAGATGAACTACTACGCCGACCTGCTCGGCAAGCAGGCAGAGCACCTGGCCGGCGGCGCAGTCCCGGACTCCACCACGGCGGCCAACAGCATCAACTCCTCGACCAACCGCAACTCGCTGCCGTCGCAGCTCTACGACGCCGCCAACCATCTGGCCTGGGCCCAGCAGACGATCACCTACCTGGACCGCGCCTGGGCGTCGATCGCCTCGGACAACGGCGTCGGAAGCGGCAGCGGCCCGGTGCCGATCAGCGGCACGGAGTACGAGAAGCCGATGGCCCAGCAGATGTCCGAGGTCGTCCACACGGTCGCCGAGAAGTACCGGATGACCACCGACAGGGCGGGGACGTCCGGGGTCACCATGCCCACGCCCAGCATCACCACGCCGACGATGCCGAACCTCACCACCCCCAACCTCACGACGCCGAACCTCACGCCCCCGCCGACGGTCCCCCCGCCGGTGTTCACCACGCCCTCCATCGGTGGCGTCACCACTCCGCCGGTCAACGCGCCGCCGAACATCACGGTGCCCACGATCACCCCGCCGAACCTGTCCGGTGGGCCCGGCACCGGCGGACCGCGCACCGGCCAGGGACCGGGGGCCTTCACCCCGCCGTCGTTCTCCGGACCCGGCGAGATCGGTGGTCCCACGCCCGGCGGCGGCAGCGGGCTGCCCGGCTTCGACGCACCGGGCATCAACGGGCCGGGGGGAGCCGGTTTCCCGGGCGGTGGCGGCCTACCAGGTGGCGGCGGCGTGCCGGGCGGGTTCGTCCCCGGTGTGGTTCCGCCGGGCATCAAGCCGCCCGGCTCGGCCAACCTCGGCGGCGGCGCGGGCGGCGCCGGTTCGGTCAAGCCGCCGTCGTTCTCCGGACCGGGTGAGGTGGGCGGCCCGAAGCCCGGGGCCGGCACAGGTGCAGGCATCGGCAGACCGGGCGGCGGCTTCACCGCGCCGGGCGTCCCCGGCTTCGGCTCACCCGGCGGTGCCGGCCCCGGCGCGGGTGGTAGCCCGAGCCTGCCGGAGAAGCCGGACGCGAACGGGCTGCTCGGCAACAGCGACGACTTCGTCCCCGGCGCCGTCGACGGTGTGGACATCCCGGCCGCCCCCGGTGGCGCCGTGCCCGGTGGCGGCGGCTTCCAGTCGCCGATGATGCCGGGCATGCCCGGCGCGGGCGCTCCCGGTGCCGGTGCCGGCGGCGGATCCGGTGTCCCCGAGGCCCCTGACGCCAAGGGCCTGGTGGAGGGCGACGAGGCGGACTGGCGGTCACCCGGGTTGGACGGCGTGCAGGTCCCGGGCGCGCCGGCCGGCGCCTCGTCCGGCGGCGCCGGGCTCGGTGCGGGCATGCCGCCCATGCCCGGCATGCCGGGGCCCGCGGGCGGCGCGAACAATCCCGGCGGGGCCGAGTCGCCCGACGCCCGGGGACTCGTCAGCGGCGATCCGGAGACCTGGGGACCGGTGGGCGTGGACGCGGGTGTACCGGACGGGTCGGGCGGTGCGCCGGCCGGTGGTGACGGGCTCGGCGTCGACGGCCCGCAGATCCCCGCCGCCCCGCCCGTGGCTCCGGGCGTCGGCGTCGACTCGCCGGTGGCGGCGCCGGCCGGCCCCGCCATGCCGATGATGCCCGGAGCGCCGGGTGCGCCGGGCGCCGGTGCGGGCACACCCGGCGGCGGTGTGCCGGACGCGCCCGACGCCTCCGGACTGATCCAGGCCGACCTCGACGACTGGCGTCCGTCGACCCCCGACACCGGCACACCGCAGGCGCCCACCGGAGCGGACGCGGGCGGTGTCGGGCTGGGGGAGCCGGCCCACTCCGCGCCTCCCGTGCCGCCGAGCACCGGTGCGACGCCGCCGGTGGCCGGTGTGGTGCCGCCGGTGGCCGGCCCGCCGGGCGCCAACGCGCCGGCCGGGACCGCACCCCGGACCGCGTCCGACGCGTCCGGTCTGATCCGGACGGACGAGGCCGACTGGACTCCGGCCGGACCGGGGGACGGCGGGCCGGAGGCGGGCGGCGGCACGGCGGCCGGTGGCGGGGGACTCGACGGCTCCGCGCCGGTAGCCGGCGTGCCCGGCCCGCCGCCGGGGCCGGGCGACGCGACGGCGGGCGGTGGCGCGGGACTCGACGGCTCCGCGCCGGTCACCGGCGTGCCGGGCTCGCAACCGGGTCCGCAGGTAGCCGGAGATCCGGGCGTGCCGGGGGCCGCCGCCGAGGAGCCGGCCGCGCCGGAGGTTCCGGCAGCGCCCGTGCCCGGCATCGGCGGTACGTTGCCGGGCGCGCCCGTACCCGAGGTGATCGCACCGCCGACGGCGGTGGAGGTGCCGACCGTGGTCGACCTGTCCCCGGCGGTGGAACCGCCGCCGCGGGCCGAGCCGCCCGCGGCCGTTGCGCCGCCCGCGGTTGTCGCACCGGCTCCGGCCGTCGCGCCGCCTCCGGCCGTCGCGCCGCCTCCGGCCGCCGGCTCCGCGGCGGCCGGCGGTGTCGTGGCGGCTCCGGTGATCGTGGGCCAGCCGGGCATGCCCTGTCGCTTATACACATCTGACGCTGCCGACGAATAGCCTTGTGT
>NZ_RCVK01000368.1:0-9758 GCF_003667485.1 Micromonospora sp. BL1 | reverse complement strand
CCGGTCCGCCGGTCAGGACCCGGCGAGCGGGTCGCCGGGGTTGCGCTCCGGCTCGCGCGGGTCGCCCTCGCCGCTGCGCGAGGCCAGCAGCCGGCGGTACGAGGCGAGCCGGCGCGCGTCGGCCTTCCCGGCGGCCACCCAGGCGTCGAGCGCGCAGTCCGCCTCGTCGGCGGTGTGTGGGCAGTTGGCCGGGCAGTCGACCGTCGCCTCGACCAGGTCGGGGAAGCCGTGCAGCAGGCTCTCGGCGGACACGTGCGCCAGCCCGAAGCTGCGTACCCCCGGAGTGTCGACGATCCAGCCGGTGTCGCCGTCGGCGCCGGGCTCGGCGGGCAGCCGCAGCGCCACCGCGCTGGTCGAGGTGTGCCGGCCCCGGCCGATCGCGCTGACCGTGCCCACCGCCCGTTCGGCGTCCGGGACGAGGCGGTTGACCAGCGTCGACTTGCCCACCCCGGAGTGACCCACCATCACCGAGACCCGGCCGGCGAGCAGCGCCCGCAGCGCGGCCAGGTCGGAGTCCGGGCGGATCAGCACGTACGGCAGCTCCAGCTCGGTGTAGTAGCCGAGCACCGCCTCCGGGCCGGCCAGGTCCGCCTTGGTGAGGCAGAGCAGCGGCTCGATGTCGGCGTCGTACGCGGCCACCAGGCAGCGGTCGATGAACCCGGTACGCGGCGGCGGGTCGGCGAGCGCGCTGACGATGACCAGCTGGTCGGCGTTCGCCACCACGACCCGTTCCAGCCGCCCCTCGGCGGTGGTCTCGTCGTCGTCGGCGGTACGCCGCAGCACCGAGGTCCGCTCGGCGATGCGCACGATGCGGGCCAGCGCGCCCGGCGCGCCGGAGGTGTCCCCGACCAGCCCGACCCGGTCGCCCACCACCACCGACTTGCGTCCCAGCTCGCGGGCGCGCATGGCGGTCACGAGCGGCGCGTCCGGCCCGGCCCCGGCCAGCACGCAGGTGTAGCGGCCCCGGTCGACGGCGATGACGAAGCCCTCGACGGCGTCCGCGTGGCGGGGCCGGGTGCGCGTTCGTGGGCGCGACGACCGGCCCGGCCGGACCCGGACGTCGTCCTCGTCGTACTCGCGCCGCTTCGTCGCCAGGACGTCCCCCGCTCTCAGTTCTTGCCGGTCACCATCCCCGACCATAGTGCCGGGAACTCCGGCATGGTCTTGGAGGTGCACGCCACGTCGTCGACCTCGATGCCGGGGACGGCCAGCCCGGCCACCGCCGCCGCGTGCGCCATCCGGTGGTCGGCGTACGTGCGGAACGTCCCGCCGCGCAGCGGGCGGGGCCGGATGTCCAGCCCGTCACGGGTCTCCGTGATGTCCGCGCCGAGCGCGGTGAACTCCTTGGCGAGCGCGGTGACCCGGTCGGTCTCGTGGCCGCGGATGTGGCCGATGCCGGTGAGCCGGGACGGCCCGTCGGCGAGCAGCGTGAGCGCGGTCAGCACCGGGGTCAGCTCGCCGACGTCGGAGAGGTCGGCGTCGAGCCCGCGCACGGTGCCGGTGCCCCGCACGGTCAGGCCGTCGGTGCCGAGGCTCACCTCGCCGCCCATCCGGTGCAGCAGCTCCCGGAGCCGCTCGACCGGCTGGAGGCTGCTGCGCGGCCAGCCCTGCAACGTCACCTCACCGCCGGTGACCAGGGCGGCGGCGAAGAACGGCGCGGCACCGGACAGGTCCGGCTCGATCTCCCAGCCGCGCCCGGACAGCGGGCCCGGCTCGACCGTCCACACGTCCGGCGTGGTGTCGTCGACGGCGGCGCCGGCCGCGCGGAGCATCTGCACCGTCATCCGCAGGTGCGGCGCGGACGGCACCGGCGGCCCCTCGTGCCGGACCACGACGCCCCGGTCGAAGCGGGGTGCGGCGAGCAGCAGCCCGGAGACGAGCTGGCTGGACGCGGAGGCGTCGATCACCACGTCGCCGCCGGCCACCCGGCCCGCGCCGAGCACGACGAGCGGCAGGCTTCCGGCCGCTGGTGCGTCGATGCGGACGCCGAGCGTGCGCAGCGCGCCGATCAGCGGCCCGAGCGGGCGGGTCCGGGCGTGCGGGTCGCCGTCGAACGTGACCCGTCCGGCGGCCAGCCCGGCCACCGGAGGCAGGAAGCGCATCACGGTGCCGGCCAGGCCGACGTCGATGTGCGCCGGGCCGGCCAGCGGATAGGGACGGACCAGCCAGCGGTCGTCGTCCGAGACGGACATGTGGGCACCGAGGGCGCGCAGGCCACCGGCCATCAGTTCGGTGTCCCGGGCGCGCAGCGGACGGGCGAGTGTCGACGGCCCGCCTGCGAGCGCGCCGAGCACCAGGGCCCGGGCGGTCATCGACTTGGAGCCGGGCAGGCGCAGCGTCGCGGCGACCGGGTCGCTCGCGGTCGGCGCGGTCCACGGCTGCGGTGGACGCGTCGCGGTCGGATTGCTCACGGTCACATTCTGCCAAGCTCGCGGGCCGGTGGAACCGTTCGTCGCCGCTGCTCCCGTTGGGCGGGACAGCCGGAACGTCCGGATGCGGCTAGCGTGGGCGCCATGTGCGGGAGGTACGCCACGACCCGGAGCGCCGCCGACCTGAGCGGGCTGTTCGAGTCGGCCGACGAGACCGGTGGGGTGACGCCGGACTACAACGTCGCGCCGACCGACCCGGTGCCGCTGGTCCGGCTCGCCCCGGAGGGGCACCGGCTGCTCTCCCTCGGCCGCTGGGGCCTGCTCCCGCAGTGGTCGCGCAGCGCCGCCGGGGCCGCCCGCATGATCAACGCGCGGGCCGAGACGGTCGCCACCAGCCGGGCGTACGCGTCGTCCTTCGCCCGCCGCCGCTGCCTGGTCCCCGCCGACGGGTGGTACGAGTGGGTCCGCCTCGCCGACGGCGGGCGCCAGCCCTACTTCATGACCCCGCGGGACGGCTCGGTCCTGGCCTTCGCCGGCATCTGGTCGGTGTGGGAGTCGGCCGGCACGGCCCGGCTCACGTTCAGCGTGCTCACCACCGCTGCGGTCGGCGAGCTGGCCGAGGTGCACGACCGGATGCCGCTGCTGCTGTCGCCGGAGCGCTGGGCGGGCTGGCTCGGCCCGGCCGAGGAGCCGGCGGAGCTGCTCACGCCGCCGGACGCCGGCCTGCTCGCCGGGCTGGAGATCCGGCCCGTCTCCCGGGCCGTGGGGGACGTCCGCAACGACGGCCCGGAGCTGATCGCCGCGGTGGCTCCGGCGGGTGCCGGGACGGCCGCCGGACCGACGCTGTTCTGATCACGCTCCGCCACATTTGCGTGTACCCCTTTGCCGGGGTTGGGCCGGAAAAGTCGCCCGGACGTTCAGTCAGTTTCATTGAAGACTCTTGTCCTTACGTACGCGAATGCGATAGAACACAGCGCCGGTGATGGGCGTCTGTTCGCACGGGGCGGATGACACTCATCGATCTTGTAGAGATCTACGCCGGTTCCCACGGGGGAGGTGGGTGTATTGACACGGGCACGTATGCCGCGTCCGCACGAGGTAGCCGCCGCGCGGCGCGATCCGCGACTGCTGCGGGCGCTGAGCGAACGACGCCAGGACGACGCCTGGCGCACCAGGGGCACCTGTCAGAACGTCGATCCGGAGACGTTCTTTCCGGCACCGAACGAACCGGCCGACGCGGCGGTGGCGCTCTGCCGCACCTGCGACGTCCAGGGCTCCTGCCTGGCATGGGCGCTGGAGGTGGGCGACTGCCACGGCGTCTGGGGCGGCACCACGCCGCGTGAGCGGCGCGCCATGCTGGTGGCCTGGCGCAGCGAGGTGCAGCCGGATCCGGACGCGCTCGACGACGCCGGTCCGCCGGTGCGCGACCGGCTGCTCACGCTGGTCCCGCTGAGCTGATCCCGACGTCGCCCGTGGCCCGCTCCGGCAGGTCGCGGGCGACGTCCGTTTCCGCGCCCGAACACCGGCGGGCCGGCCGGCCCGCGCAGAATGGGCCGGTGCGGCACGACGACGACATCGACACACCACGGGGGCCCGCCCGGCTCCGGTGCGACCCACCCGCAGACGGCGCGGCGGTGCTGGTGCTCGGGCACGGCGCCGGCGGTGACGTGGACGCGCCCGACCTGACCGCCGTGCGGGACGCGGTGCTCGCCGCCGGGGCCGGGGTGGCCCTGGTGACCCAGCCCTACCGGGTCACCGGGCGGCGCGCGCCCGCTCCCGCCGGGCACCTCGACGAGGCGTGGACGGCGGTGCTGGCCGAGCTGCGCCGGCGCGCCCCGCGGGTGCGTCACTGGGTGGTCGGGGGCCGGTCCAGCGGCGCGCGGGTGGCCTGCCGTACCGCCGCCGCCGTCGGGGCGGCCGGAGTCGTCGCGCTGGCGTTCCCGCTGCACCCGCCGGGACGACCGGAGCGATCCCGGGCCGGCGAACTGCTCACCGGGCTGCCCACGCTCGTCGTCAACGGCGACCGGGACCCGTTCGGCGTGCCCGAGCCCGGCCCCGGCATCGAGGTGGTGGTCCGGCCGGGGGAGCGCCACGACCTGCGCCGCGATCCGGCCGGCACGGCCGCCGTGGTGCGGGACTGGCTGCGCGTACACGGGTGGTCGTCCTGACCGGGCGCCGCGCGCCGTGACCGTCCGGCGCGGCGGGTCGTTGCACCGGTTGGTGCCGGCCGCCCGGTTCGGGCGCGCCGGGGCCACCCTCCCAGGCCCTTCCTGGTCCCAGCGTCGGTCGCGGCCGAGGCCGGGACCAGGATCGGGTGGGGCCGGAGGAATGCCACGCCCCACAACTCGCGTTACCTCCCTTGGACGACGACAGAGCCAGCGCGAGGGGGGTGACCGGTGCCGATCGAGACACGGAGCCGGGAACGGGACGAACGGGACGAGCGCCAGCTCCGGCGGCTGCTCGACGCGCCGGAGTGGCCCGCGGCGGCGTCGGTCGTGAGCACCGGCACACACTCCGGAAGTGAATCTGCCGGCAAGTGGGTACGCGTATCCTCGGCGGGAAAGCATCCGACGCGAGGGGATGTGCGGTTGACCACCGAGAAGACGGACGAGCGCAGGGCCCGCTTCGAGCGGGACGCGATGCCCTTCGTCGACCAGCTCTACGCCGCCGGACTGCGGATGACCCGCAACCCGGCCGACGCGGAGGACCTGGTTCAGGAGACGTACCTGAAGGCGTACGCCGCCTTCCACCAGTTCGAGCAGGGCACGAACCTGAAGGCCTGGCTGTACCGGATCCTGACCAACACCTACATCAACACCTACCGCAAGCGGCAGCGCCAGCCCATCCAGGCGCCGACCGAGGAGATCACCGACTGGCAGCTCGCCGAGGCGGAGTCGCACACGTCCAGCGGCCTGCGCTCGGCCGAGACGGAGGCGCTCGACCGGCTGCCGGACAGCGACGTCAAGGAGGCCCTCCAGCAGCTGCCGGAGGAGTTCCGCCTGGCCGTCTACCTGACCGACGTCGAGGGCTTCTCCTACAAGGAGGTCGCCGACATCATGGGCACGCCGATCGGCACCGTGATGTCCCGTCTGCACCGTGGCCGACGTAATCTGCGGAAGCTGCTCGAGCAGTACGCGGCGGAGCGGGGTTTCAGCGCCGCCTCGTCGAAGAAGGGTTCGACCGCCGCCGCCGGCCGGGAGGTGTGACCGTGAGCTGTGGACAACCGCACGAGACGGACTGCCGCGAGGTGCTCGCCGAGGTCTACCTCTACCTCGACCTGGAGTGCGCCGAGGAGCGCCGGGTGCTGATCCGGCACCACCTGGACGAGTGCGGGCCGTGCCTGCGCGAGTACGGCATCGAGCAGGAGGTCAAGGCGCTCGTGGCCCGGTGCTGCGGCAACGAGGCGGCCCCGGAGAAGCTGCGGGAGCGGCTGCGCCTGCGGCTGACCGAACTGGTGGTCTTCGAGAGCACCGAGTCGCGCGAACTGGCCGACTGACAAGCGACGGAACGGCCCGGGTCCGATGACGGACCCGGGCCGTTCCGCTGTCCGGCGCCTGCGCCGCGCTGATCGGATGATCAGGAGTTGGGGCGCTTGCCGTGGTTGGCGCTGCTCTTCTTACGGGCCTTCTTCTTGCGGGCCTTCTTCGCCATGCTCTGCCTCCTTGTGCTGGTCACGGTTCCGTCCGCGGCTGGGCGCGGCGGAGGTCGCGGTGTGGCTCCCCGGCTCGCCGGTGGCCGACCCGCACGATGCTAGTGCCGTCACCGCCCGCCGGGGCGCGGCGGGGCGGATCGCGCGGCGGTGGTGCGCGGTCCGGCGTGACCGGCGTCATGATTGGATACCGTTCGCAGGATTGTCGGGGAGAGGGAGGGCCGGAGATGGCCGAGGAGATCCGCGCCGAGATGGTGGCGAACGTCTGGAAGGTCGTCGTGTCGGCCGGCGACACGGTGTCGGAGGGCGACACCCTCGTCATCCTGGAGTCGATGAAGATGGAGATCCCGGTGGTCGCCGAGTCCGACGGCGTGGTGCAGAAGCTGGCGGTCAACGAGGGTGACGTGGTGCAGGACGGCGACCTGATCGCGGAGATCGGTTGACCGGCCTGCGGGTGCGCCGCGCCGAGCCGGCGGACTTCCCGGCCGTGGCCCGGCTGACCGTCGCCGCGTACGAGGCGGACGGCCAGCTCAAGGACGAGAGCGGGTACGCGCCGGTGCTCGCCGACGTGGCCACGCGCGCCGAGACCGGCGAGGTGCTGGTGGCCGTCGACGACGCCACCGGCCAGGTGCTCGGCGCGGTGACGTTCGTGCTGCCCGGCACCCCGTACGCCGAACTGGCCGGCCCGGGCGAGGCCGAGTTCCGGATGCTCGCGGTGGACCCGGCCGCCCAGGGCCGGGGCGCCGGCGCCGCGCTCGCGGCCGCGTGCGTGGCGCGCGCGACGGACCTGGGCTGCACGGCTGTGGTGATCTGCGTACGCGCCGGGATGGCGGCGAGCGCCCACCGCCTCTACGAGCGGCTCGGTTTCGTCAGGTACCCGGAGAAGGACTGGACGCCGCTGCCCGGGATCGATCTGCGCGGCCTGCGGCTGGACCTGCCCTCGGCAGGCTGAATCCGGCCCGCGGCTCAGCCCTGGCCGGTCTCGCCGATCTTGGCGAGCAGCTCGTCGGCCACCTGGAGCGCGATCCGCTTGCGCTCGTCGTCGGTGATGCCCGGCGCGCGCACCGCGAACCAGCTGCTGTGCACCGCGAACAGCGTGAGCGCGGCACGGAGCTGGGCGGCGGGTGAGTCGTCGCCCCGGCACAGCTCGTGGGCCAGCCGCATCATGCGGTCCCGCATCTGCTGGCCGGCGACCAGGCTCTTGAGCACCGTCTGGTTCTGCTCGAAGAAGCGCATCACCTGGGGCAGGTCGCCGGCGAACATGCTGTCGGCGTACCGGCCGATCAGGGCGCGCCGGGTCGCCAGCGTGGGCGGCTGGTCGGCGGCCCAGGCGATCAGCTCGTCCATCCGGCGCAGCCGGTCGTCGACCAGGCTGGTGACGATCTCGTCCTTGCTCTTGAAGTGGTAGTAGAGCGCCGCCTTGGTCACGCCCAGCCGCTCGGCGATCTCCCGCAGCGACGTCTTCTCGTAGCCCTGCTCGGTGAAGAGTTCCAAGGCGACGGCCTGGATCCGCTCCCGCGTGCCACCTGTGGTCTCCCTCACCGGCCGACATCCTTCCAATCCGCTTGACGTGCGCCCGCCATCAGCTTACCGTCCGGCTAGTAAGCAAACTAGCCGGGCGGCAAGTAAGTCGATCATCCGATCTGCGGGGGAGCCTACCGATGAGTCAACCAGCCCAGGTGACCACCAGACCCAATGTCCGGGTCGTCCTGTTCGGTCTGATGATCGCGATGATGCTCGCGATGCTCGACAACATGATCGTCAGCACCGCGCTGCCGCGGATCGTCTTCGAGTTCGGCGGCGCCGACCACTTCACCTGGGTGGTCACCGCGTACGTGCTCGGTACGACCGTCTCCACGCCGATCTGGGGCAAGCTCGGCGACCTCTACGGCCGCAAGACCGTCTTCCTCACCGCTGTGGTCGTGTTCCTGGTCGGCTCCGCGCTCTGCGGCATGTCCGGCTCCGGCGTCTTCGGCGGCGCCGACACCGGCATGACCGAGCTGATCGCGTTCCGGGCCGTCCAGGGCCTCGGCGCGGGTGGCCTGATGGTCGGCGTCATGGCGATCATCGGTGACCTGGTCCCGCCGCGGGAGCGGGGCCGCTACCAGGGCATGATCGCCGGCATCATGGCCATCGCCATGGTCGCCGGGCCGCTCGTCGGCGGCTTCATCACCGACCACCTCTCCTGGCGCTGGGCGTTCTACGTCAACCTGCCGCTGGGCGGCGCGGCGCTGCTGATCCTCGCCACCACCATGCACCTGCCGAAGTACCGCACCGAGCACAAGATCGACTGGCTGGGCGCGGCCCTGCTGTCCGTCGGCATCACCGCGATCGTGCTGGTGACCACGTGGGGCGGCAACGAGTACGACTGGGTCTCGCCGCAGATCCTCGGCCTGGCCGTGCTGGCGGTGCTCGCGCTCGCCGCGTTCGCGCTGGTCGAGCGCCGCGCGCCGGAGCCCATCCTGCCGCTGAGCCTGTTCACCAACCGCAACTTCGCGCTGATCTCGGTGATCGGTTTCCTGCTCGGCTTCGCCATGTTCGGCGCGATGAACTTCCTGCCGCTCTACCAGCAGACCGTCCAGGGCGCGTCGGCCACCAACAGCGGACTGCTGCTGCTCCCGCTGATGTTCGGCATGCTCGTGGTGTCGCTCGTGGTCGGCCGCACCATCACCAAGACCGGCCGCTACCGGGCCTTCCCGATCATCGGCGGCGTGGTGATGGCCGCCGGGATGGGCCTGCTCAGCCTGCTGGACGTCGACACCAGCAAGACGCAGTCCTCGCTCTACATGATCGTGCTCGGCGTCGGCATGGGCTTCCTCATGCAGACCTCGATGCTGATCGCGCAGAACAGCGTGGAACAGAAGGACCTCGGCGCGGCCAGCGGCGCGGCCACCTTCTTCCGGTCCATCGGCGGCTCGTTCGGCGTCTCCCTCTTCGGCGCGATCTTCGCCAACCGTCTCGCCGACTCGGCGGCCGGTCCCGCGTTCGCGGGCTCGGGCGGCGGCGAGGGCGGCGCGATGAACCTGGAGGCCCTCAAGAAGCTCACCGGCCCGATGCGCGAGGCGGTGCTCGGCGGCCTGTCCGACGCCATCTCGCACGTCTTCTTCTGGGCCGTCCTGTTCACGGTGGCCGTACCGGTGCTCGCCTGGTTCATCAAGGAGGTGCCGCTGCGCGCGACCAACGACGTGCCGCCGGCCGGCGCCACACCGGAGGGCCAGGCCGAGGCCGCGCTCGGCAAGGCCCCCGTCGCCTGACGCACCGTCGCGGCCCCGCGCCCCCACCCAGGGGTACGCGGGGCCGCCGCGTATCCGTTCCCATGAGGGTGCCCAGGTGCCCAGGTGCCCAGGTGTCCTTGTGCCCCGCTGCTCGCCAGTTCGGGGAGATGGCGGGGTCCGGGGCAGGTTGATCGCGCCATCTCGCGGAGGTGGCGAGGCGCCGGGCCCGGGAGCCGGTGCGCGGGGAGGGCCTGGGGCCGTGGGCGCCGGCAGTTCGGGGAAGTGGTGCGGTCCAGGGCGAGTTGATCGCGCCACTTCGGCGACGTGGCGGGCCAGTGCGCGTCCGGGTGCTCGGCGAGGTGTTGCGGTGCCCACCGCCCGGTGCCCGTCGCCCCCAGTTCGGGTGAGTGGTGGGGTCCAGAGCAGGTTGATCGCGCCTTTACGGGGAGGTGGCAGGGCTCACGCCCTGGGAGCCCGTGTCCGGGTGGGGCTGAGCCGTGGTCGCCGCGCGGTGCTCGCCAGCTC
>NZ_RCVK01000205.1:0-57487 GCF_003667485.1 Micromonospora sp. BL1 | reverse complement strand
TGCTCAAGGATTACCCTCCGCCTCGTTGAACTATCCGTGCGGGAGGGGGACGACTCCTCCCGCACGGATTGTTCAACGAGGCGGAGGGTAATCCTTGAGCATGGCTGAACCGACCGGTCCCCAGGCGCGTATCTCGCAGTGACCAGGATCGCAACGACTCGGTGACGCGGCTCGCTGTGTTCATGGAACAGGCAATGGTGCCATTCCATGGGCGAACGGCGATTTCGCAGCTCCGGTGCGCGCCGAAATCGGCGCCCGCGAGCCGCCCGAACCGGGCCGGTAACAGGAAACATGGACCGGGCTCTCAGCTACTACTCAGGCATTCGTGACAGTTTCGACTCACGACATGGAATCCCCGACGCGTCGCATCTGTTGTGTAGGTGTCAGCACCTACGGGCACAGCGGAGGTTACGGGGAGGGCTGATGAACGTGGGGATGGCAAGGAACCGGGCAACCGGCGCTAGCGAGGGGACCGTGGCAATCGTGGACAAGAACATCGGCATGCGTACCGACGAGGTCGCCGAGGAGCGGGACCTGGTCGGCGTCTACCTGCACGAGATCTCCCGGACGCCGCTGCTCGACGCCGCCCGGGAGGTCGACCTCTCCAAGGCGATCGAGGCGGGCCTCTACGCCGAGCACCTGCTCGACGAGGATCGGATCCCCGACGGCGTCGACCGGGAGGACCTGGAGCGGCTGGTCGTCGAGGGTGAGCGCGCGAAGGACCTGTTCATCCGCGCGAACCTGCGGCTGGTCGTGTCGATCGCCCGGCGCTACGTGCGCTCCGGGATGCCCATGCTGGACCTGATCCAGGAGGGCAACACCGGCCTGGTCCGGGCGGTCGAGAAGTTCGACTACGAGCGGGGCTTCAAGTTCTCCACCTACGCGACCTGGTGGATCCGCCAGGCGATCAGCCGGGCGATCGCCCAGCAGGAGCGGACCGTACGGCTGCCCGTGCACCTGGTCGAGGACGTCAACCGGATGCGCAACGTGGCCCGGCAGCTCACCCGTGAGCTGGGCGGCGACCCGGAGCCGGAGCAGATCGCGGCCGCGCTCGGCGTGACCGTCGAGCGGGTCAACGAGCTGGTCCGCTGGTCGCAGGACACCGTCTCGCTGGACACCCCGGTGGGCGACGACGGCGACACCAACCTCGGCGACCTGGTCGCCGACAGCGACGCGCCGTCGCCGGAGGAGATCGTGCTCACCGGCCTGGAGCGGCAGCGGATCGAGGGTCTGCTCAACCACCTCGACGACCGTTCCGCCGGCATCATGCGGGCCCGGTACGGCCTGGAGGACGGGCGGGAGCACTCGCTGACCGAGGTCGCGTCGCGGTTCTCGCTGTCCCGCGAGCGCATCCGCCAGCTGGAGATCCAGGCACTGGGCCGGCTGCGTGAGCTGGCTCGCGCGGAAGGGCTCCAGGCGGCCTGACCTGGTAACAATGAACGGCGAACGGCCGGCGTCCGACAGGGGGACGCCGGCCGTTCGCCGTCTTCGCGGTGCTCAGACCCGGCCGTAGCCGGCGATCGACATGATGTTCATGCCGCGCTTGCTGACGTTGCGCCCGGCGCTGGGCGCGTCGATGATCTGGCCGTTGCCGACGTAGAGCGCCACGTGCCCGAGCCCGGAGTAGAACACCAGGTCACCGGGTTGCAGCTCGCTACGGCTGATCCGGGTGGTGGCGCTCCACTGCCGGGCCGCGCTGTGCGGCAGCGACTTGCCGACCGTCCGCCACGCCGCAAGCGTCAGGCCGGAGCAGTCGTAGCTGCCGGGGCCGTCCTGGCCGTAGCCGTAGGGCTTGCCGACGGCGCCGTAGGCGAACCGCACCACAGTGCCGGCGTCACCGGAGACGGCCGGCGGCTTGCCCGCCGAACTGGGGTTGCCGGGCGCCTCGTTGGCCCGCCCGTACGCCTTGCGCCGCATCTCGTAGAGGTCGGACAGGTCCGCCTCGATCCGCGTCTTCGCGGACTTGAGCTGCTTGGCCTGCGCCGCCTCCCGGGCGAGCGTGACGTCCAGCGCGGTCTTCTGGTCGATCAGCCGCTGCTGGTCGGCCGTGAAGCTGTTGATGGTGCGCTGCCGCTGGCGGGTTAGCTGGTCGAGCGTGCCCAGCCGCTCCGGCAGCGTGGCCTGGCCGCCCGGGTCCAGCAGGGCCGCCGCGGTGCGCATGCCGCCGGTCTTGTACGCCGTCGCGGCCAGCACGCCCACGTCGGCGCGGCTGCGTTCGGCCTGTTCCTGCAGCGGCCCGATCCGGGCCTCCAACTTGGCCGCGGTGGCCTTGTTGGCCTTGATGTCCTCGTTGAGCTTGTTGTAGGACTCGACGATTCGCTCCAGCTCAGTCGAGGACTTCTCGATCTGCTTCGTCAGCTCGGCGGGTGTGGGCTCGGCCCGGGCCACCTGCGCCGGGGCGAGCAGTGCGGCCGAGAGGCCGGCCACCGCCAGCGAGCGGAGCAGCATCCGTAAGGACGACAAGAGCGGAAAGCTCCTCTCCCACCGGTCGCCGGGCGCGTTCGCGACCCGGCGACACCGGCCCGGGGCCGTCCGGGTGGGCGGCTGTCGACCGGGCCGACCTGGACAACCTAACCCGTGATCGCAGTAGCCGGGAGTTCAAGCAGGGGCGAAAGTTGGCAAAGTGGCGGAAAGTGATGAGGGGGATCCGGTGGGTGGATGAGGCGACTCGCCCGATTCGTCGTTCTGGACGGATGTCGCCAGGCAACGCCAGGCGAAGTCATGACAAAGACGGAAATCGTTCTCTGTTTCCGGCGGGCAGGGCCGGGCCGGTCAACCCTGCGACAGCCGAAACCCCGAGGTCAGGTGGCGCGAGGCCAACACAATGGAGCCCGGACGGGAAATCCCACCACGGGATCCCTGCTCCCGGGAGGCCGCCGTGCAGACCGACCGCTCCGCCACCCAGCCGCCCCGCTCGCCGCGACCGGCCGGACCCAGGCTGCTCTACGCCCGGCCCGGCATCGTCGTCACCGCCGAGCGCTTCACCGTCGGCCGCAACACCTGGCCGGTTGCCGAGATCACCCAGCTCCGGACCGACCGTGGACCGCACGACCGGCTCGCGATCCGGGCCGTCGCCGTGTCCGCCGCGATGATCGCCGCGGTCGGCCTGCTGCTCGGCTTCACCGGCGGCCTGCACCGGCTCACCGCCGGGGCGTACCTCATGCTCGGCGCGGTCGGGGTGGTGCCGCTGCTGCTCGTGCTGATCGGCGACCGCGTGCGGCCCCCGGCGCACGAGCTGTGGGGACGGGTGCGGGGCACCGAGGTGCTGCTGTTCAGCAGCGACGACGAGCGGCAGTTCGGCCAGGTCGCCCGCGCGCTGGCGCGGGCCCGCGAGGCGGCGCGCCTGGGCGGCTGGGCCGACCCGCCGGCGGCCGAGCCGTGGCGGCCGGCCCGGTGAGCGGCGGTCAGCCCGCGACCGGCTCCGGCGTACGCTGGCGGCTCTCGGCGGCCACCCAGTGGCTCACCCGCCGCTCGGCGTAGAACGAGACGAACGGCACGGTGCCGGCGAGCATCACCAGCAGCATCCGCTTCAGCGGCCAGTTCGCCCGGCGCGACAGGTCGAACGTGAGCGCCAGATAGAGCATGTACAGCCAGCCGTGCGCCACGCCGACCACGCCCACCACGCTCGGGTTGTCGAAGCCGTACTTCAGCGGCATGCCGATCAGGACCAGCACCACGAGCGCCACGCCCACGATCCAGGCGATCACGCGGTACCGGGTAAAGGCTCCGCCCACCGTCGTCCGTCCTTCCGCACCGGCCTCAGCCGGGATAGTCGCCGGGCCGGGCGCCCGGATTGGCGTTCAACCAGGATAGGTAGCGGTTGTACGCGGCCAGCTCGGCGTCGTCCGCCCCGTCGGCCGGCGCGGCCGGCACCCGCACGACGCGCACCGGCCGGCGTACCGCAGGGGTGCCGGCGGTCACCGACGGCGCGGGACCGGCCGACGGCGCGGTGTCCTCCGCCGGCGCCGGGTCGGCGGCGCGCAGCGTCTGGCGGACCTCACGCCACCAGACGAAGACCACGAAGGCGGCGAAGACCGGCCACTCGATCGCGTAACCGAAGCTGATCGCGTTCCCCCCGGCGGCGCGGGTGACCTGCCACCAGCCCATGCCGAGGCAACCCGCCACCAGCACGACCATGGCCACGTGGCGGACGATCCACGCCGGTGTCCAGAGCCGTTCCATGCCCACGAGAGTACCGGGGCCGCCGGGGCGTCTCCGACACGGCGTCGTAGGACGGGCGGGGTTTGGTGGCACGCGCGCTGGGCATCCGAACAGGTGCCAACCCGAACGAGACGAGGGGGCGACGATGACCGAATCGGTACGCCGGGACGCGAGCCCGGAACAGCGGGTCGCGGAATGGGACGGCGACCACGCCCGCACCGTCGACGCCGACGGCGAGCAGCTCGGGGTGGACCCCACGGAGCTGGGCGACGAGGACCTGATCCGGGAGATGCAGAGCCTGCACCGCACCCGGCTGGACACGCTGCGGCACGCCACCGACTCGGCGCTCGCCAACCACCTGCGGCGCACCGCCGAACTGGAGACGGAGTACCTGGCCCGGCACCCCGGCCGGGAGGTCGACCCGAGCCGGCTGCGGGACGCCTGATGGCCAGCCACGCCGAGCGCGGCATGTCCGCGCCGCCGGAGGTGGTGTTCAACACCGCGACCGACCCGGACCGCTCGTCGGCCTGGCTGCCCGAGCGACTGCGCAGCTCCGGCGCCTGCCGGGTGGAGGTCGTCGACGCCGACGACATGCGGGCCCGGTGGAGCGCCGCGGACTGGTCCGCCGAGATCGACGTGGAGCCGGCCGACGCGGGCGGCGCGCGGGTGCGGCTGGACCTGGCCGGGCCGGACCACGACCTGGCCGACGAGATCCTGGCCAACCTCGACCGCGAGGTGGCCGACAACCTGACCGCCGGCTGAGCCCGGCCCGCACGACGAGCACGAGGAGGCCGGGTTGACCGGGAGTGGCCTGAAGCAGAAGGTGGCGCGCCTGCGCCAGGCGTACGCGCCGCACGAGCATCGGCCGCTGGAGGGCTACCTGAAGGCGATGGGCACGTACGCCGGTGTGACAGCCGCGCTCGTGGGCCTGGTCCGGGCGACCGGCCGGCCGGTGCCCGAGCGGCCCACGCCCGCGGACGTGGTGCTGCTCTCGATCGCCACGCACAAGCTCAGCCGGCTGCTGTCCAAGGACGCGATCACCAGCCCGCTGCGCGCGCCGTTCACCCGCTACGACCACCCGATCGGCAGCGGCGAGGTGATGGAGCAGGTCCGCGACGAGGGCAGCCCGACCCGGCACGCGCTCGGCGAGCTGGTGAGCTGCCCGTTCTGCCTGGCGGTCTGGGTGGCCACCGGGCTCACCGGTGGCCTGGTGCTGGCGCCCCGGCTGACCCGGCTGGTCGCCACCGCGCTGACCGCCGTGGCCGCCTCCGACTTCCTCCAGATGGGGTACGCGGTCGCCCAGCAGGCGGCCGAGGGCGGACGCCACGAGTCGTGACCCGTGGACACGGAAAGGGGGCCGGCGCGAGCCGGCCCCCTTTCCCGTGTCTCCCACCCGTCAGGTGGGGGTGGTGCCGTGGTCCTCGCCGGCCCAGCCGCGCGACGCCTCCGGCTCCCGCTCGTCCTCGTCCTCCCCGGTGACGACGTCCCGGTCCACAGCGGTGCGGTCGTGCTCGTTGGCGAAGTCCGGCTCCGGCAGCGTGTCGACGCCCTCCGGGGGCTGGCCGAGCGCCGCCAGGTGCTCGTGGTCGGGGTTGCGGTCGGTCATGTCGCGTCCTCTCGGTCTTCCGGGGGCTCAGGCGACCGTGCCGCCCAGCAGATCGGCCGCCTCGTCCGCCGCGTACTCGCCCTGGGGGAGCGCGGCGATCCGGGTGAGCAGCTCCGCGGGGAGTTCGGCGGCCACCGCCCGGCGGTAGATGTCCGCCTGGGTGATCCGCTCCTGGCCGTGGTAGATGTCGTCGAGCAGGTCGTCGAGCGGCCTGGTGTCGGGCTGCTCGGTCACGGGCGCGTCATCGGTCACGCCGACCACCTACCCGGCACCGAACCGGTCAAACTCGCCCCAACCCCGCTCAGGCCGGTGCCGGGAGCGTGGCCCGGCGGGCCCGGACGGCCTGGGCCAGGTGCTCCAGCACCTCGGCGGTGCTGTCCCAGCCGATGCAGGCGTCGGTGACCGACTGGCCGTACGCCAGCTCCCGGGTCGGGTCCAGGTCCTGCCGGCCGGGCACCAGGAAGCTCTCCAGCATGATGCCGACGATGCCGCGCTGACCGGCCGCGAGCTGCGCGGCCACGTCTGCGGCGACCAGCGGCTGGTTGCGGTGGTCCTTGCCGCTGTTGGCGTGGCTGGCGTCGACCACCACCCGCTCCGGCAGGCCCGCCGCCCGCAGCAGCTCCAGCGCCCCGGCCACCGACTCCGCGTCGTAGTTGGGCCGGCCGCCCCCGCCGCGCAGCACCAGGTGCCCGTCCGCGTTGCCCCGGGTGTGCATGATCGCCGGGGTGCCCGAGACGTCGATGCCGGGGAAGACGTGCGGCACCCCGGCGGCCCGGATCGCGTCCACGGCGGTGGCGATGCTGCCGTCCGGGCGGTTCTTCATGCCGATCGGCATGGACAGCCCGGAGGCGAGCTGCCGGTGCACCTGGCTCTCCACCGTCCGCGCGCCGATCGCGCCCCAGGCCACCGTGTCGGCGATGTACTGCGGGGTGATCGGGTCGAGGAACTCGCAGCCCACCGGCAGGCCCAGCCGCAGCACGTCGAGCAGGAGCGCCCGCGCGGTACGCAGGCCCGTGTTCACGTCGCCGGAGCCGTCCAGCGCCGGGTCGTTGATCAGGCCCTTCCAGCCCACCGTCGAGCGCGGCTTCTCGAAGTAGACACGCATCACCACGAGCAGGTCGTCGGCGACCCGGGCGGCGGCCTCGCGCAGCCGGCCCGCGTACTCCAGGGCGGCGGCCGGGTCGTGCACGGAGCAGGGGCCGACGACGACGAGCAACCGGTCGTCGGCGCGGTCCAGCACCCGGCCGACGGCACGCCGGCCCGCCACGACGGCCTCGGCCAGCGGGGTGTCGAGCGGCAGGTGGTGGTGCAGCAGGGCCGGGGTGGTCAGCGGCACCACACGGTCGATGCGCTGGTCGATGACCCGATGGGCGTCCTGGGACGTGGTCACGGTGGGGATTCCTTCCGCCGACCGTGCCCCCGTGCCGGGTCCGGGGGATCGAGCCGGCTGCTCGCATACGAAAGGGCAGGGAAAAGAATCCCTGCCCGGCCGGCTCGAAGAGGTGGTGACGTCAGCTCATGGTCGAGTCACCGGCTCCTCCAGCCGGCTGCCTAAACCATCGATACGACCGCGTCACGTCGGCCAGCGTACCCGACACGGGCCGGAATTCCCGCTGTCGTTCCGAAGTGCGGAACGCGGGGTATGTGATCGCCATGACCACGAGCCACGACCCCAGTGACCAGGAACGGATCGAGTCCCGAGCACATCTGCTGCCGGAGGAGGCGGCGGCGGGCAGCGACGACGCGCAGGCGCAGGCCGACGCGATCCTCGCCGAGTCCGACATCCGCGAGGCGGACCAGAACGCCGCCCCCGACACGGTGCTGGAGCACCGCACCTCCGAGCAGACCGTCACCCCCGTCGAGCCGCCCGACTGAGCGCGGCGCCCCGGGCCCGGCGGGAACCCCGGTAACTGTCGTCCCGCAGCCGGGCCAGCGGGCCGGTCAGGCGCAACCCCGGCGGCACGTTGCCGATCGGATCGAACGCGAGCGCGGCGTCCTCGGCGGCGCCGCGCTCGTCGTCGAGGCGTACCTCGCCGAACGGCCGCCACCGGCCCACCGCCGAGGCCACGGCCAGCACCAGCCGGGGCTCGTCGGCGGCGACCGCCGCGCCCGCCTCGGCCAGGCCGCGACCCAGGTCGGGTGACTCCGGGTCGGCCAGCACGGCCAGGAACAGCCGCCGTCCGCCGGCCCGGAACGGCATGATCGACGTGTACGTCCCGGTGAAGCGCCGCCGGGGCAGCGGCAGGTTCCGCAGCACCGGCGCGGCGCCGCTGGAGCTCCACAGCAGGTCCACCGGCGGCTCCGGGTCGCGGTGCAGCCGTACCGCCACGCCCAGCACGTCCGGCCAGCCGCCCGGCGTCGGCACGCCCTTGGACAGGCGGATCGTGGCCGGCCACCGGCCCGGTAGGTCGAGCAGCGGCACACCGGTCGGCGGTCCCGGCGTACCCCAGACCCGGGTCTCGCCGGCGAACGTGCGCCCGGCCGGGTGCAGCAGCCGGGCGTGCCGGAGCCGGGCCAGCGCGGCGGCGGCGCGCTCGACGGCGGAGGGTGTGGTGGCGGCCATGCCCGCACGGGTACCCCGGCGCGCGGCGACGATGCTCCGGCGCGCGTGTCACCTTTCCGCCTCCGAGATCGGATAGCGTCGTCCCATGCCCGACAGCGGTTTCCCCTGGCCGATCGAGACGACCCGACTGGACAACGGCCTGCGCGTGGTGGTGAGCGAGGACCGCACCGCCCCGGCCGTGGCGGTCAACCTCTGGTACGACGTGGGCTCACGCCACGAGCCGGCGGGACAGACCGGCTTCGCCCACCTCTTCGAACACCTCATGTTCGAGGGCTCGGTGAACGTGGCGAAGACCGAGCACATGAAGCTGATCCAGGGCGCGGGCGGCTCGCTCAACGCGACCACCAACCCGGACCGGACCAACTACTTCGAGACGGTCCCGGCCGAGCACCTGGAACTGGCGCTCTGGCTGGAGGCCGACCGGATGGGTGGTCTGGTGCCGGCGCTGACCCAGGAGACGCTGGACAACCAGCGCGAGGTGGTGAAGAACGAGCGGCGGCAGCGCTACGAGAACGTGCCGTACGGCGACGCGTGGCTGCGCCTGCTGCCGCTGCTCTACCCGCCCGGCCACCCGTACCACCACGCGACGATCGGGTCGATGGCCGACCTGAACGCCGCCGACCTGGCCACCTTCCAGGAGTTCCACAGCACCTACTACGCGCCGAACAACGCCGTCCTCACCGTCGTCGGCGACACCACCGCCGCCGAGGTGTTCGCGCTCGCCGACAAGTACTTCGGCGGCCTCGCCGCGCGCGCCGAGATCCCGGCCGCGCCGGACGGCCGCACGGTGCCGGCCACCGGCCGCCCGGCGGTGGAGACGGTCACCGCCGACGTGCCCGCCCCCCGCGTCTACGTCGCGCACCGCACCCACCCGTTCGGCACCCAGGGGTACGACGTGACGACGGTGCTGGGCACCGTGCTCGGCAGCGGCCGGGGCAGCCGCCTCTACCAGCGGCTCGCCGACGGTGAGCGGATCGCCCAGCCGGACCTGGTCGGCGCGTACGGGGTGGACCTGGCGCACGCGCCCGCCCCGCTGATCGCCACCGCCACGGCCCGCCCCGGGGTGAGCGCCGAGCGGCTGCGCGACGGGCTGGCCGAGGTGGTCGACGAGCTGGCCACAGTGCCGGTGACCGCCGCCGAGCTGGACCGCGCCAAGGCGCTGCTGAGCACCATGTGGTGGCGGCAGATGTCCACTGTCGACGGGCGGGCCGACACGCTCGGCCGGTACGCCACCCAGTTCGGCGACCCGGCCCGCGCGGCCGACCGGTTGCCGGCCTGGCTCGCGGTGACCGCGGAGCAGATCGCCGAGCAGGCCGCCGAGCTGCTCGGCGCCGCCGACCGGGTGATCCTGACCTACCTGCCCGAGGAGAACTGATGTCGCTGATCGCCACCCGTCCCGGCCCCGGCGCCGCCCGCGCCTACCGGTTCCCGCAGGTGGTCCGGCGTACGGCGGCCGGCGGCCAGGTGGTCGCCGCGCACCTGCCCGGGCAGAACCTCGCCGTCGCGCTGCTGCTGCTCGACGGCGGCGCGGGCCGGGAGCCGGTCGGCAAGGAGGGGCTCGGCGCGGTGCTGGCCAAGGCGCTGGAGGAGGGCACCGCGCAGCGGGACGCCACCGCGTACGCGCTGGCCATCGAGGCGCTCGGCACCGAGCTGGCGACCGGGCTCGACTGGGACTCGTTCCAGGTGAGCGTGCAGGTGCCGGTGGACCGGCTGACCGCCGCCGTGGAGCTGCTGGCCGAGGCGGTCCGTACGCCCCGGCTCGACCCGGCCGACGTGCTGCGCGTACGCGACGACGAGGCCACCGCGCTGCGGATGGACTGGGCCAACCCCGGCCCGCGTGCCGACGCGGTGCTGCGGGCCGAGCTGTTCGGCGCGCAGCACCGGTGGGGCCGCCCGCTCTACGGCGACCCGGACAGCGTGGCCGCGCTGGAGGTGGACGACGTCACCGTCTTCCACTCCGAGTGGTTCATCCGCCCCGGCACGCTCGTCGTCGCCGGTGACCTGGAGCGGATCGACCTGGACGCGCTCGCCGCGACGGCGTTCGCCGGCGCCGGCGGCGGCCCGGTGGAACGCGGCGGCCCGATCGACGTGCCGCTGGCCGGGCAGCGGCGGATCATCCTGGTCGACCGGCCCGGCTCGGTGCAGTCCACGCTGCGGCTCGGCCATCCGTCCCCGCACCGCGCCCACCCCGACCACGTGCCGATGACGCTCGCCGGCACCGTGCTCGGCGGCGCGTTCACGTCCCGGCTCAACCATCTGATCCGTGAGGTGCGCGGCTACACGTACGGGATCCGGGGCGACTTCGCCTCGTCCCGGCGGTTCGGCCGCTTCGCGGTCAGCTCCGGCGTGCAGACCGCGGTGACCGCGCCGGCGCTCGTCGAGTCGGTGGGCGAGATCTCGCGTACCCAGCTCACCGGCGTCAGCGAGGACGAGCTGGAGGTGGCGCGTTCCTGGCGGGCCGGGCAGCTCTCGGTCGAGTTGCAGAGCCCCCGGGCCATCGCCGCGGCCCTGAGCACGCTGGTCGTGCACGACCTGCCGGACGACTACCACGCGCGGCTGCGGGAGCAACTGCTCGCGGCGACAGTCGAGGACGTCTCCGCCGCGGCCGCGACCTACCTGCACCCCGAGTCGCTGACGATGGTGATCGAGGGGGACGCGGCGGTCATCCGGGACGAGCTGGTCGCCAGCGGTCTCGGCGAGGTGGTCGACCACACGTGACCGGACGGGGCGGCGGGCCTGTGATTCCCGTCGCCCCGCATCCGCGCGGTGGGAAACGTTTCCCACCCGCACCGCCCGGCTGGGTAGCCTCGCGGGCATGAGGATCGGCATTGTGGGAGCCACCGGCCAGGTCGGTGGCGTCATGCGGCAGGTGCTGGCGGAGCGCGAGTTCCCGGCGGAGCAGGTGCGCCTGTTCGCCTCGGCCCGGTCGGCCGGGCGCACGCTGCCCTGGCGCGGCGGCGAGGTCACCGTGGAGGACGCTGCCACCGCGGACTACCGCGGTCTGGACATCGTGCTCTTCTCGGCGGGCAAGGGCACCGCGAAGGAGCTGGCTCCCCGGGTCGCCGAGGCCGGCGCCGTGGTGATCGACAACTCCTCGGCGTTCCGGATGGACCCGCAGGTGCCGCTGGTGGTGGCCGAGGTCAACCCGCACGCGATCGCGGACCGCCCGAAGGGCATCGTGGCCAACCCGAACTGCACCACGATGGCCGCCATGCCGGTGCTGCGCCCGCTGCACGACGGGGCCGGGCTGGTCAGCCTCGTCGTCGCCACCTACCAGGCGGTGTCCGGCGCCGGCCTGGCCGGGGTGGCGGAACTGGACGAGCAGGTCCGCAAGGTGGCCGAGGACGCCGCCGGGCTCGCCTTCGACGGCGGGGCGGTGGAGTTCCCGGCGCCGCGCTCGTTCGCCCGCCCGATCGCCTTCAACGTGCTCCCGCTCGCCGGCTCGATCGTCGACGACGGCTCCGACGAGACCGACGAGGAGCAGAAGCTGCGCAACGAGAGCCGCAAGATCCTGGAGATCCCCGGCCTGAAGGTCTCCGGCACGTGCGTGCGGGTGCCGGTCTTCACCGGCCACTCGTTGCAGATCAACGCCCGGTTCGCCCGGCCGATCGACCCGGCCCGGGCCCGCGAGCTGCTCGACGGCGCGCCCGGCGTGGCGCTGCGCGACGTGCCGACGCCGCTGGAGGCGGCCGGCCAGGACCCGACGTACGTCGGCCGGATCCGGGCCGACGAGACAGTCGAGCACGGGCTCGCGCTGTTCTGCGCCAACGACAACCTGCGCAAGGGCGCGGCGCTGAACGCCGTGCAGCTCGCCGAGCTGGTCGCCGCCGAGCGCTGACCCCGCGGGCGTCCGTGCCGGACCACCCGGCACGGACGCCCCCGCAGCGGGTATGCACCCGCGTCGCCGGCCGCCCCGCGCCGGCAGGGCGGGGGTGCCGATGACGGCCGAAGGAGACACCGGTGACGCCGGGATCCTCCCGGACACCGGCCGGGCGATCGGGTTCAGCGACGCGGTCTTCGCCATCGTCATCACGCTGCTGGTGCTCGACCTGCGGGTGCCCGAGACGGCGCCGGGCGGGATGCTGCGCGCGCTGCTCGACCAGTGGCCGGTCTACCTCGCCTACGTCACGTCCTACCTGTACGTGGCGGTCAACTGGCTGAACCACAAGGGGACGTTCCACCGGGTGCGCTGCGCCGACCGGGGACTGCACTGGGCGAACCTCGGCGTGCTGTTCAGCGT
This sequence comes from Micromonospora sp. BL1, assembly GCF_003667485.1. Lineage (NCBI taxonomy): Bacteria > Bacillati > Actinomycetota > Actinomycetes > Micromonosporales > Micromonosporaceae > Micromonospora > Micromonospora sp. BL1. The sequence goes on along the minus strand of NZ_RCVK01000205.1, from coordinate 44,917 downwards.
GGCGCTGCTTCCGTTCGTCACCGCGCTCGTCTCCCGGGCCGTGGAGGAGGGCGACGTCTTCGACGAGCGGGTCGCGGTGTCCGCGTACGCGCTGGTCGGCGTGATCCTGTCGATCACCTGGTTGTGGCTCTACCACTACCTGAGCCGGCACCGGGAGCTGCTGGAGCCGCACGTCCCCGCCCGGTTCTTCGAGGCCGAACGCGTCCGGGCGCTGCTCGGCGTCCTCGCGTACGCCATCGCCGGTCTGGTGGGCGTGCTGCTGAGCGTGCCGGCGGCGCTGGTGGTGCTCCTGCTGCTGCCGCTCTTCTACGGGTTGTCCAGCAACGGCTTCTACGACCTGCGCCGGCGCCTGCGTCACCGGCGGTGACGCCCGCGTTACCCCGCCTGTGGCGGCGGGTAGACGGCGGTGCCGACACCGAGAGGGGAGCACCATGACAACGGTCGGAGAGTTCATGACGACCCGGTTGGTGACGATGGACGGCAACGACACGCTGATCGCCGCGGCGCAGGAGATGCGCGACAGCGCCATCGGCGACGTGGTGGTGACCGACGGCGACAACGTGGTCGGGATCGTGACGGACCGGGACATCGCGGTACGGGGCGTGGCCGAGAACATGGACCCCACCGCCACCCGGCTCAACCAGATCACCAGCAAGGACGTGGTGACCGTCAGCCAGAACGACGACGCCGTGGCCGCCGCCGACCTGATGCGCACGTACGCGGTCCGCCGCCTCCCGGTGGTCGACGACGGCCGGCTGGTCGGCCTCATCTCCATGGGTGACCTGGCGGTGGAGCGGGAACCCCAGTCGGTGCTCGCGGACATCAGCGCCGACGACCCCAACAACTAGACCTGTCCGCCGCGGTGACGCCGGCCCCCGGTTCGAGGGCCGGCGTCGCGCGTCGCGACGGTGCCGCGCTCACCCGGTTCGGGCGAGGTTGGCCCCGGACCGGGTGGGGACACGGAGCCTCGACAGGTAGGGCGCGGATCGCGGGAGGAGTCGCCCGGATGGTGGACATGACCACGAGATTCTTCGAGGACCTGGACCGGCGGGGGTTCGAGCCGTTGCTGGTCAAGACATCCGGAACGCTCCGCTTCGACCTGCACGAGGGCCCGCACACCACGCACTGGCTGCTGGAGATCGATCGGGGCAACCTGCGGGTCCGGCAGGAGGACGGCGAGGCGGACACGGTGGTCGGCACCGAGCCGCGCCTGTTCGCCGAGCTGGTCGGCGGCGAGGAGAACGCCATCGCGGCGCTGCTGCGCGGCGACATGACAGTCGTCGGCGACCTGCGGCTCGTGCTTCAGGTCGAGCGGGTCTTCCCCGGCCCGCCGGACTCCCGCGGACCGCATCACACGTTCAGCGGGAGGGGTGCCTGATGCCCGGCGGCAACACCGTCCGGATCCTGGACGGCAACACGTTCGTGGTGTGCGAGGACACCGGCGACATCGAGGCCACGCCGAGCGAGCCGACCGGCCTGTTCTCGCTCGACACGCGGTACCTGTCGAAGTGGGTGCTCACCGTCAACGGCGAGCGGCTCAACGCGCTCTCCTACGACGACCTCCAGTACTACGAGGCCCGGTTCTTCCTGGTGCCCGGCATGGCCACGCACTACATCGACGCGAAGCTGTCGGTCATCCGGGAGCGGGCCGTCGGCGGCAGCTTCCGGGAGACGCTGACCATCCTCAACCACGACGAGAAGGCGGTCGACCTGGAGATCCGGATGGACGCCGGCTCCGACTTCGCCGACCTGTTCCAGGTCAAGGACGAGATCCTGAACAAGAAGGGCGAACACTACGCCGAGGCTGAGCCGGACCGGCTGCGCCTGGGCTACCGGCGTGGCAACTTCCGGCGCGAGACGCTCGTCTCCGCCAACCAGCCGGCCCGCTACGACCAGCGCGGCTTCGCCTGGAGCATCCGGCTGGAACCCAACGAGCAGTGGGACGCCGTCATCGACGTGCAGACGTTCGCGATCGGCCCCGGCGGCCGGGACCTGCGGATGGGACTGCGCGCGCACGGCACCGAGCGGCTCGCGCTCCAGCACGACCTGGAGGAGTGGATCAGCCGGGCCCCGAAGCTGAACAGCGAGCACGAGGAACTCGCCGCGACGTACCGGCGGAGCCTGGTCGACCTCGCGGCGCTGCGCTTCTCGCCGCTGTCGCTCGGCGGGCAGACGCTGCCCGCGGCCGGCCTGCCCTGGTTCATGACCATGTTCGGCCGGGACAGCATCCTCACCTGCCTCCAGGTGCTGCCGTTCGCGCCGGAGATGTCGAAGACCACGCTGCGCATCCTCGGCGCGCTGCAGGGCACCCGGTTCGACGACTTCCGGGACGAGGACCCGGGCCGGATCCTGCACGAGATGCGGTACGGCGAGACCGCCGCGTTCGAGGAGCAGCCGCACTCGCCGTACTACGGCTCGGTGGACGCGACGCCGCTGTTCGTGGTGCTGCTCGACGAGTACGAGCGGTGGAGCGGCGACGGCGCGCTGGTCAAGGAGCTGGAACGGGAGTGCCGGGCCGCGCTGAAGTGGATCGACGACTACGCCGACCTGCTCGGCAACGGCTACATCTGGTACGAGCGGCGCAACACCGACACCGGCCTGGAGAACCAGTGCTGGAAGGACTCGTGGGACTCCATCTCGTACGCCGACGGCACGCTTCCGCCGTTCCCGCGGGCGACCTGCGAGGTGCAGGGGTACGCGTACGACGCGAAGATGCGGGCCGCCCGGATGGCCCGGGAGTTCTGGGACGACCCCACGTACGCCGATCAGCTGGAACGCGAGGCGGCGGAGCTGAAGCGGCGCTTCAACAACGACTGGTGGGTCGCCGACCGCGGCTTCTACGCGCTCGCGCTGGACCCGGACGGGCGCCAGTGCGACGTGCTCACCTCCAACATCGGGCACCTGCTGTGGAGCGGGATCGTGGACGACGAGCGGGCGCCGAAGATCGCCGAGCATCTCGTCGGTCCCCGGCTCTGGTCCGGCTGGGGGGTGCGGACGCTGGCCGAGGGCGAGGTCCGCTACAACCCGATCGGCTACCACAACGGCACGATCTGGCCGTTCGACAACTCGTTCGTCGCCTGGGGCCTGCGCCGGTACGGCTTCGCCGAGGAGGCCGCCACAGTGGCCAACGGCATCCTCGACGCGGCCACCTACTTCGACGGCCGGCTGCCGGAGGCGTTCGGCGGCTACCAGCGCGAGCTGACCAAGTTCCCGGTGGAGTACCCGACCGCGTGCAGCCCGCAGGCCTGGTCGACCGGCGCGCCGCTGTTGCTGCTGCGCACCATGCTGGGGCTGGAGCCGCACGACAAGCACCTGGCGGTCGACCCGCGGCTGCCGGTGGGCATGGGACGGATCGAGGTGCTGGACATCCCGGGTCGCTGGGGCCGGGTGGACGCGTTCGCCCGGGGCCGGCTCGACCTCGACGAGCTGGCCGACTGAGCGGGGGCGGCGCCCGGGGGCAGGTGCCGGCGCCCCGGCGGCGGGTCAGTGCCCGGGCGGCGGCGCGGTGTGTGCCTCGTTCGGGGGGAGCAGGCAGAACTCGTTGCCCTCCGGGTCGGCCAGCACGGTCCAGCGCGGCAGCTCGCGCACGACTGTCGCGCCCGCCTCCAGCACCGCGGCCCGCTCCTCGGCGTCACCGACCAGGTCGAGGTGGATCCGGCCGGGCTCCGGCAGCACGTCGGCGGGGCTGATCCACAGGTCCGGACGCCGTCCGTGCGGGTCGCGCAGCAGCACCGCCTCGGTCGGCGCGAGCGTGCCCTCGGCGAGCTTCACCCGGTCCGCCTCGACCACCGGCAGCCCGGTGACCGCACTCCAGAACGGTGCGAGCAGGTAGGGGTCGCGGCAGTGGATGACGATCGCGGCGAGGTCGGGCATTCTTCGAACCTAGTCGCCCGCGGCGGCGGGCAGGACGCTGTCCAGGAACGCGGCGGCGGCCGCGCGCAGGTCGGGCCGGGCCAGGTCGAGCGCGTGACCGCCGTGCGTGAGCCAGAGATGCGTCGGGTGCCCGGCGGCGAGCAGCCGGCCGGCCAGCTCGACCGGCTGGGCGGCCGGCACCGCTTCGTCGTCGCGCCCCTGCACCAGCAGCACCGGTACGCCGGAGCCGAGGTGGGTGGCGACAGTCGCGTCGACGGTGGCCGGATCGCCCGCGGTCGGCGGACGGCCCAGCAGGTCGGTCCACGGGTCGTCGCCGGGAGCGCGCCGGCGCCGCTGCTCCGGGTCGAGCGGGTCGACGGGTGCCCAGTACGCGAGCACCCCCGCCACGTCGCCGGGCCGGTCCGCCCCGCGCAGGCCGAGTTGAAGCGCCAGCATCCCGCCGGCCGAGTCGCCGCCCACCAGCAGCGGCAGGCCGCCCGCCGCGGCCCGGGCGGCCCGGGCCGCGGCGCGGACGTCGTCGAGTTGCGCCGGCCAGCGCGCCTGGTGCGAGAACCGGTACGTGGCCGGGACCACGCGCAGCCCGAGCGACGCGAGCGCCGTCCCGTCCTCCTCGGCGCGGGCCCGCCATCCTCCGCCGTGGATCCAGAGCAGCACCGCGCGTTCGGTCATGTCGCCATCGTCGCCGGGCCCGGGCCGGTGCGCGACCCGGGTCTGCCGAGGGCAGATCGGCCCTACGGTCGCGTAACCTACTCGGGGTAAAGTTTCGACATGTCGGAACTCGTGTACCCCCCTGTGATCACCGCCGCGAAGACGATGTTCCGGCTTCTCGACCTGCGCCTCGACGTGTCCGGCAGCGACCACGTGCCGCAGACCGGCGGCGCCGTGCTCGCGTCCAACCACGTGAGCTACCTCGACTTCATCTTCTGCGGCTACGGCGCGCACCCGGCCAAGCGGCTGGTCCGGTTCATGGCCAAGGACAGCGTCTTCCGGCACCGGGTCTCCGGTCCGCTGATGCGCGGCATGAAGCACATCCCGGTCAACCGGGCCGCCGGCGCCGGCTCGTACGCCGCCGCGGTGAGCGCGCTGCGCCGGGGCGAGGTGGTCGGCGTCTTCCCGGAGGCGACGATCAGCCGCTCCTTCACCGTGAAGGACCTGAAGAACGGCGCGGCCCGGATGTCGCAGGAGGCGGGCGTGCCGCTGCTGCCGGTCGCGCTCTGGGGCACCCAGCGGCTGTGGACGAAGGGCCGCCCGCGCACGCTGACCCGCCGGCACACCCCGATCACGATCATCGTCGGCGAGCCGATGGACCCGTCCGCCTACCCGGACGCCACCGTCATGACCGCCGACCTGCGTACCCGCCTGTCGGCGCTGGTCGACCGGGCCCAGCGGGAGTACCCGGACAAGCCGTCCGGCCCGGACGACACCTGGTGGCAGCCGGCCCACCTGGGCGGCGGCGCGCCGACCCCGGAGGAGGCGGTCGAGCTGGACCGGTCCGAGCGCCGCACCCGCAGCGCCTCCTGACCACGCCGGGTTCCGCCGCGGGGGAGCGTCAGCAGGCGGAGCCGGGCTGGTCGTGGGCGGGGAAGCCGGACCACGCCCACGGCGACGCCTCGGCCTCCGGCGGACGGTAGTAGTCGTCGCGGGACAGGAACTCCACCGGCAGCGAGCCCGGCAGCGTCACGGTGCCGAGCGTCGGGCCGGGGGAGGCGGCGACCCGGACGGCGAGGACGTCCCGTTCCGGCGGGGACAGGTCCACCAGGTCGGCGTTGGCGAGCCGGAAACCGGCCACCGAGCGGCGTACCTGCCGGGCCAGCCCGGCGACCAGACCGACCGGCCCGGTCAGCGCCAGCGCCGGCTGCCGGATGGTGCGCAGCGCGTCGCAGACGATGCGCAGCTCGGCGATGCCGTCGCCCACCTCGGCCAGCTCCAGCCGGGACGGCCACTGCCAGCGGATCTGGCCGCTGACCAGGCGGGACAGCCGGGCCGGACGCCGGTGCCGGGCACCTGCCCGGCTGTCCCGCCCGGATACCACCGACAGTTCGGAGCCGGTGCAGACGTACGCCAGGCGGCGGTCGGTCACGGTGATCGTCGCCGGGGCGGGCAGCGACCAGCAGCGGACGTCCTCGCTCGGGCCGAGCAGGTGCCCGGCGACGCGCAGGCAGTGCTGACCGAGCAGACGTTCGCCCGGCTCGGGCACCAGCTCGTAGCGCCGGTCGAGCACGGGACGGGTGGGGTCGTCGTCGGCGTCGAACCGGTGCGGTCCGACGAAGAAGGGTGTGGCGTCCTCCGGCACGGTACGACCTCCCGATGACGGTTGGCGGTAACGGCGAGCCTGCCCGATTCCTGGGGTGACTGTCATGACGCCTGTTAGGGGGTCGGCCGGTCGGCCGACGCCTGCGACCGGTAGATGCCGATATCTTCCGGTCGGACGAGTCCGTCCTCGATCGCCCGGGCGAGCAGTGCCGCCTTCGTGGCGGCCGGACGCCCCGCTCGGGTGTACTTGATCCGCGCACGGTCGACGTACTGCTTCACGGTGTGCTCACTGATCTGCATCCGGCGCGCCACCGACGCCTTCGACATCGACTGGAACCACAGCAGCAGCGCCTCACGCTCCTTGTCCGACAGGGACGGACGATCCGGGCGGGCGTCACCGACCATCGCACCGGCCAGCGCCGGGGGCACGTACGGCCGGTCGCTCGCCGCCGCCAGTACGGTGGCCACGCAGTGCTCGCGGCCCTCGTGCTTGGCCAGGAACGCGACCGCCCCGGCGTCGAGCGCGGCGAGCATGGTCTGCGGGTCGCTGTGCTCGGAGTAGACCACCACCCGGCGCCCGGCCGCGCTCAGCTCGGCCAGCTTGTCCAGCACCATCCGGCCGTGCAGGCGCAGGTCGAGCAGCACCACCTCGGCGTCCGGCGCGGCCCGCAGCACCTCGTCCGGGTCGTCGCCGGTGGCCAGCACCCGCAACCGGGGCTCGCGGGCCAGCCAGGCGCGCACCCCGTCGATCACCACCGGATGGTCGTCGACGATCGCCACCCCGATCGGGGTTCCGGCGTTCACGTCCGCCGCCAGCGGGTCTGCGTCCATCTGATCTCCCCGTCCCGCTCGTGCAGGTGTTCCACCGGCCCGTCCCCGCCGGTCGCCGGCTCGTCCGGGCCGTCGTGATCCGGTGTCACCAGGCTGACCACCACCTCGTCCTGGCCTGCTACCACTGTGAGCCGGGCCCAACCCTCGGCGGCGGCGAGCGCCGCGGTGAGCGGGTCGGCCAGCCCGCGCCGGATCTCCACCGGCAACTCCGGCGGCGTGCCGACCGACACCAGGTCGATCGGCAGTCCGTTGCGTTCGGCCAGGTCGGCCGCCGCGCGCAGTTCGTGCAGCAGCGCGTCCGGCACGTCGTCCGACTCGGCGATGAGCCGGCGCAGCCGGGCCGCCGCCAGCACCGCGCGCCGCCGTACCGCCGGGTCGGCCGGGTCGGCGTCGCCCGCCGCCAGCTCGGCCAGCACCTCCTCGGCGGTGCCGCTGACCAGCGCCAGCCGTGCCTGCCGTTCGGTGCGGGCCCGCTCGGCCGCCTCCTGCTCCGCCGCCACGGCGAGCGTCGCCGCGGCGGTGGCCGCCCGGTTCCGGGCCTGCGCGGTGAGCGCGGCCGCGCCGACGAAGACCGCCACCGGCAGGGTGGAGGTGCCGTAGACGTACATCGCGGCCCGGCTCAGGTCGGCCGGCGCGGTCGCCCCGTACAGCATCACCGCGGCCAGCGCGATCGTGCCGTGCGCGGCGAGCATGACCAGCAGCCGGCGCACCGGCCGCTGCCAGAGCACCAGCAGGAAGAACCAGGCGAGACCGCCCCACACCCAGTTGGCGGTGCTGAACAGGAACCGGTCGCCGGCACCGGCGACCACCGCCGCGTCGACCACCAGCAGCACCGCGGCCAGCGGCCCGGCCGCCGGCAGCCCGCCGCGCAGCAGCCGTACGCCGGCCCCGGCCCCGACCATCGCGGTCACCAGCCAGCCCGTCGCCACCACGGCCGGGAAGGCCATCCCCGGCCCGGCCCGCAACACGGCCGGCAGCGCCACCGCCAGGTGCCAGGCCGCCGCGATGACGATCGCGGCGATCCGCGCGCCGCCGTCGGACGCGTCGGCCACCGCGTGCGCCTCCGGCGGGGCCGTGGCCGCCGCGGAGCGCGTCGCCGTCCGCGGCCGGGGCAGCGGGCGCAGCGCGGAGCCGGCCGTCACGGCCGTACCCGACTCACTCGCCATCGGACCACTCCAGCCGAATCCGGGTGCCGGTGCCAGGGGCGGAAGTCACCACCGCCCGACCGCCCACAGTGCTCATCCTCCCGTGGATCGACTCGCGCAGCCCGTACCGGTGGGCCGGGACCGTGGACGGGTCGAAACCGGGGCCGTCGTCGACCACCTCGACCACGACGGTGCCGCCCTCGCGGGCCAGGCGCAGCGACGTGGCCGCGCCCGGCGCGTGGCGGGCCACGTTCGCGAGCGCGGCGGCGGCGCTGTCGGCGAGCGCCGTGGCGACCTCCGCCGGCAGCCGGCACGGCGCGAGCGTCGCGGTCACCGCGAGCCCGGGCGTCCCGGCCAGCACCTCGCGCAGCCGTTCGTCCAGGTCGGCCTCGCCGGGCGCGGTCGCGGTCCGCGCGCCCGCCAGGGCGGTGAGGGTACGCAGATCGTCCGCGCACCGCTCGCGCAACGTCGCCGAGTCGGGTACGGCGCCGAGGCCGACCATGGTGAGCGTGCCCAGGACGGTGTCGTGCAGGTCGCGGTTCTGCCGCCGTTCGTCCTCGCGGGCGGCGCGTGCCACCACCGCCTCGTGGGACAGCCGCTGGTAGTCGGCGAACGCGGCGTCGGCACGGGCGATCCGGCGGCGCATCACCGCCGTCATCACCGCCGCGCTGCCGGTCTGCACCAGCAGCGTCCCGGCGTGCGCCCGCGCCTCGACCGGGTTGCCGGCCAGCGTGGTGCCGGTGACGTACGCGGCGGTGACCAGCAGGCCGGCCGGCACGGACCAGCGGGCCGGGGCGGTGGCCTGCGCGTTGATGACTGTCGAGCTGGCCAGCACCGCGACCCAGCTGGCCTCGCCCGGCAGCACCTCCGGCGCGACGAGCCACGGGACGGCGAGCGCGGCGGCGGTGGTCAGCGCCACGTCCCCGGCGACCAGCGCGCCGCCGATGCCGTGCCGGAACGCGCGGAACGCGTACCAGACCGACCAGGCGGTCAGCACGACTACCGCGGGGACCAGCAGCGCCACCCGCACCGGTGGCGTACGCACCGACAGCGCGACCACCGCGCCGACCAGGCCGCAGGTGAGCCGCAGCAGCGCCGGCAGAGTGGTGAAGATCCGGCTGAACGCGTCACCCGCCGGACGTGCCAGCGGGGCCCGTGACAGGGGCATGGCGGCAGCGACCGGCATCGGGGGGATGTCCTTCCGGCAGCGACCCGGCCGGGTCCGCGCGGCATAGATTGACGCTGGAGAATAACATGGTTTGTCGCAACTGGTCACCCTTGGTGCTTGACGAGTTTCGCTCCGGCGTAAAGCAGACCGCACTCCGGGCCGGCGGTCAGCGGCGCGCGGCGGCGAGCAGGTGGGCGCTGGCGCCGAGGATCGCCGCGTCCCGCTCGAACGTCTCGGCGCAGGCCAGCGCGTCGGCGAACAACCGCTCGTGCGACCCGGTGCCGAGCGCGTTCAGCAGCGGCCACAGCGGACCCTCCACCCCGTACACCTGGGGGTCGGGCAGCCCGGCCGCGACGAAGTCGGCGGCCAGTTCCTCCGGCCGGTGGAAGAATGCGGTGGTGAAGCCCGTGCGCGGATCGTTCACGCCGGTCTCGTACTCGGCGCGCAGCAACCGACGGTTGTGCTCGTCGACGCGGCCCTGCGCGCTCAGGTCGATCAGCGCGGCGTGGCGGCTGATCGCCGCCGCCACGACCGTCCCGCCCGGCCGGGTCACCCGCGCCGCCTCGCGCAGCGCCGCCACCCGGTCGGCCTGCCGCGGCAGGTGGTAGAGCGGGCCGAGCAGCAGCGTCGCGTCCGCCGCCGCGTCGGGCGACGGCAACGCGCGGGCGTCCCCCACCGACGCGGTCACCAGCGGGTACGCGGACCGCGCCGCCGCCACGTGCGCGGGCACCAGATCGACCAGGTGCACCCGGTAACCGGCCGCGGCGAGCGGACCCGCGTAGGCACCGGGACCGCCGCCGACGTCCAGCACGTCCGCGGGTGCGGCGGGCAGCAGCCGGGCGAGCAGATCGCGGGTACGCCGTGCCTCCAGCCGGCCCTGCGGTGACCCTTCCAGCCGGTCGGCCTCGGCGTAGACCTCGGTGTAGTAGCGACTGATGTCCGGTTCGGCCGGGCGGTGTGCGGGCATCGATCGATGGTCGCCGAGAAGCGGAGCCGCAGCATCCGGTTTACGGTTGCCGGTGTTTCCTACCCTGCGGGGTATGGCATACCAGCCGGCCATGGTGCCGCCGAAGAAGTCCAAGCGAACCCTGTTCATCGTGCTCGGCGTGGTGCTGGCGATCTGTTGCTCCGGCGGTGTGCTCGCCGGCTTCTTCCTCTTCCGGGCCGTGCAGGAAGCCACCGGCCCGGCGCGGTCCACAGCGGAGACCTACGCCGAGGCGATCGTCGACCGCGACTATCCCGCCGCGTACCGGCAGTTCTGCTCCTCGGTGCGCGACCGGGTCAGCGAGGCGGACTTCACCCGGCAGCAGTCCTCCCAGCCGGAGTTCACCGGCTACGAGATCACCGGGCTGAACGTGTCGAACAACAACGGGCGGGTGAGCGGGTCGACGACCATCCGCTTCACGCCTTCGGTCGGCACGAACGTGACCCAGTCGTTCCCGATGGTCAAGGAAGACGGCGAGTGGCGGATCTGCGAGTGAGCCGGTCGCGTGCCGCCGCGTGACACCTGATCCACTTGTCGCATGGCCTCATCTCCCGCCACACCGCTCCCGCCGGCCGTCGAGGACCGGCTCGCCCGCGAGCGCAACGTCTGGCTCTGCACGCTGCGCCGTGACGGCTCTCCGCACGTCACGCCGGTGTGGTTCGTCTACGCCGACGGCGTCTGGTGGATCGGCTGCGAGGGGCGCAGCGTCAAGGCCCGCAACGTGACGGCCGACCCCCGCGTCTCGCTCGCCCTGGAGGACGGTGTCCACCCGGTCGTCGCGGAGGGCGAGGCCCGCGTACACCGCACCGGCTTCCCGCCCGAGGTCGTCGCGGCGTTCGCGGAGAAGTACGGCGGATGGGACATCCGGCAGCCGGTCACGCCGGACGGTGAGCGGGTGCTGCTGGAGGTGCCCGTCCGGCGGTGGCTGCTCGCCGGCACGGCACGCTAGTCCCCGGAGAACCCCCAGTAGGAGATCTCGTTCGGGGCACCCGCCTCGTCGTCCGGCGGCGCACGCGATCATGCCCGAGACCACCGACGAAACCGGCGGGTCACCGTGGTCGGGATTCCTGTGCCACTCTCTGCGCCATGCGTCTGTCGCCGAGCCTGGGAGCCGCCGCGGTCGTGGCCGGCCTGCTGTCGGTCGGGGCGGCGCTGCTCGCCATGCCGGACGCGTCGCTGCTGTGGGCAGCGGTCACCCTGGCGGCCCTGTGCGGCCACGCGCTCACCACCTCCGGTACGCCCCGGGTGCGGCGGGGCGTCGCGGCCGGTGCCGGGGTGTTCGCCCTGGTGGCGGCGAACCTGCTCCGGCATCGGGGATGGGGGACGGACGCGGGCGACCTGGCACGGGGCCAGGCGGCGGCGAGGGCGTACCTGCTGGAGCACTGGCAGGACGGCATGGACCGGCAGCGGCTCATCGCGTGGGGCCTCGTTCTCGGCGTACTCCTGCTCGCGGTCGCCGTGTCGGCGTTGCCGGCACGCGGCGGGCGGCGGGGTGTGGTGACGACGGTCCTGGCGGTGGCAGTGCTCGTCTGGTGCGTGGCGAGCGTGGCGCTGGCGCCCGGCGAACCGCCGCTGCCCGACCTGTTCGCGGCGGTGTGGCCGGCGTTGCTCGCCGTGCTGGTGACCGCCGGGGTGCTGGCGTTGTCCGGACGGCGGGGCGACCGGCACGGGCTCCTCCCGGCGGGGATGGTCCTGCTGGCGCTGGTCGCCGTGAGGGCCTGCTCGGCTCTCGCCTCCGCGTGGGCGACCTGGTGGACCCTGGTCGAGCCCGCCGAGGACGCCTTCCTTCAACCGGGGCTCATGATCAGCGTGGGTGCTCCGGCGGCCAGTGCCATCGAGGTCTCCTCGGCCGTGGAGATGGCTGTCGCTCTGGGCGGCGTGGGGCTGGCCGTCGCCGGCGCACTGCGTGCCCACCGCGAGACCGAGGGCCGCTGAGACCTGCGGCGTCCGGCGGGCCGCGCCTACGGGTGGGTGTCGGTGATCGCGATGACCTCGTCGAGGCGGTCCAGCGCGGCCCGCAGCTCGTCGACCCTGGCCTGGATGCGCTCGCGCTCGGCGCGCAGCATGGCCCGCTGCGCCGGGTCGGTGTGCCCGGAGTCCCAGCACGGCAGGAGTTCCGCGATCCGGCTGCTGGTCAGGCCCGCCGCGTACATCTGCTGGATGAAGCGGACCAGCGTGACCGTGTCCGGCCGGTAGAGGCGCTGGCCGGACGGGCTGCGCCTGGGGAAGAGAAGACCCTGTTCCTCGTAGTAGCGCACCGCGCGCACCGAGACACCGGCGTCGCGCGCCACCTCGCCGATGCGGATCAGCTGCTCGGGCACGGTGACTCCTCTCACCCCGGCTCGGGCGCTCAGCACTTGCCTCTGACGTCAACGTCAGGTTTTAGCGTACCGGGCATGGACATCACCAACTCGGTAGCCCTCGTCACCGGCGCCAACCGCGGCCTGGGCCGCGCCTTCGCCCAGCGCCTGCTCGAACGCGGCGCCCGCAAGGTCTACGCGACCGCGCGCCGGCCGGAAACCGTCGACCTGCCAGGGGTCGAGGTGCTGGCGCTCGACATCACCAATCCCGCATCGGTGCGTGCCGTCGCCGCTGCCGCCCCGGACGTCACGCTGCTCGTCAACAACGCCGGGATCCAGACCGGCACCGACCTGGTGGCCGGTTCGCTGGACGCGGTGCGGCACGAGGTGGACACCAACGTGCTCGGGCACCTGGAGATGATCCGGGCGTTCGCGCCGGCGCTCGGCCGCAACGGCGGGGGCGCGATCGTGAACGTGCTCTCCGCCATGTCGTGGTTCGGAACCAGGGGCGCCGGCGCGTACCACCTGACCAAGGCCGCCGCGTGGGCGATGACGAACGGCGTACGCCTGGAACTCGCCGACCAGGGCACGCTCGTGACGGCGGTGCACCTCGGCCTGGCCGACACCGACATGTCCGCCGGCTGGCCCGTCGACAAGATCGCGCCGTCCGACCTGGCCGACGCGGCGCTCGACGGCGTCGAGGCGGGTGCCGCCGAAGTCCTCGCCGACCAGTGGAGCCGCGACGTCAAGTCCCGGCTGACGCTGACGCCGGAGGAGTTCAACGCCGCGATGGACCGGGCCCTGGCGGCGCTGACGGCGGCCTGAGCGAGGTTCAGCCCGCCCTGTTCGGTGGGCGCCTGATGTGCCTCGTGTTCTGCCCCCAGCCGGGTCGTAGCCTCGGTCGGAAGAAGGTGCCAGCCGCTACGGTGGCCGACGTGAGCGACGACGTGCCTGTAGTCGAGGTGGTGCCCTACGACCCGGCCTGGCCCGAGCGATTCAGGATCGAAGAACGGCTGTTGTCGGAGGCGCTTCCCGCGGCGCTGAGCGTCGAGCATTTCGGCTCCACCAGCGTTCCCGGCCTGGCTGCCAAACCCGTCATCGACATCCTGGTGGTGGTGCCTGAGGTAGGTGCGGTGGTCGCCGACGTCCGGTCACTTGAGCAGCTCGGGTACGCCTATCGTCCGTTGGCCTTCCCGGACGACGATGAGCACTTGTTCTTCGCGAAGGACACGGCCGGAAAGCGAAGCCACCACCTGCACGTTTTCGGAGTCACGTCGCCGGTGCCGGAGGCGAACCGAGTCTTTCGCGCCTACCTCGCGGCCACCCCGGACGCTGCCCGTCGCTACGAGGCGGCAAAGAGGCGTGCAGCCGCGCTGCATCCCCACAGTCGGGCCCAGTACGGCGCAGCAAAGGAGCAGGTGTTTGCGCAGTTGTCGGCCGAGGCCCGGCTGTGGAGCCGATCCGCAGGTCGCCAGTCGGCAGAGGGCTAGATCTGGACGGGGTGCGCCTGCACGGCCCGCGGTGGACGGTCGGCCCGTCCGTCGCCGTCGAGGAGCGATGGCGCTCGCGTACGGTCGCGGCTGTACTCTCCCGGTCGTGACCGCCTTCGACGCGGAAGCTGATCTCAGCGGGGACCGGGCTTTCCGCCTCATGAGCAATACGCCGGTGACTCTGTTCTGGCGCCTGCCGATCCTCGATCGGACGACCGGATGGCTACGCGATCACGGCTACCAGGTCACCCACCTGGACGCCCCAGGCGGCCGGCCTCGTCCTCGTGTTCACCGGCTACGACACGTTCGCCACGCACTGCCCGCGGTCCGCCCAGATCGTGCTGGACACGATGGCGCGCCACTCCCGAAGCGCAAGCCTGATCGGCCGCCGTCTCATGTGTCTCGTGCAGAGCAACGATCCGCAGATCCGGTTCCAGCCGGTCGGCGCGGTCCCCGCGCTCTGGAACGACGCGGAGTGGGCGGACGCCAACCGCCGACCGGCCTGACCGGGAAGCTTCCTTTCGACCGTCGGCGGCGGAGCGGCCTGCGAGAAGCGGTCGCCGTCAACCGGCGAGGTGACCGGTGGCCCGCAGTAGCGCCCGGGAGAAGCGGTTGAGATCGGCACCGGCTAGCTGCGGCGGGGTGAACCAGTCCAGCTCGCTGATCTCGTCGTGGTCGGGGACCGGCTCTCCGTAGGCGATGGTCGCCTGGTAGACCGCGGTGACGTAGGCGACGCGGTCGCCGTTCGGGTAGGTCACCTCGTAGTCGGGGCCGCCGAGCACGTCCAGCAGCCGCGGCCGGCTGATCCGGACGCCGATCTCCTCGCGGATCTCACGCACGGCCGCCTGGGCCGGCGACTCTCCGATGTCGACCGCGCCGCCGGGCACCGCCCACCCGTTCCCGTCCTCGGCATGACGTACCAGCAGGACCCGTGCGCGGTCGTCGACGACGACGACCGACACCGACGGCATCTGGATCAACTCGTGGCCGATCACCGCCCGCAGCCGGGCCACGTACGACGAGACGGCCATCAGGGCACGGTAGTCGCTGAGGGGACGCTCGTCATGGACCGGCGTCAGCGCCGGCGGATTCCTCTGCCGTGCGGACGGGTTCGAACACCCCGTTCTCGTTCACCCGCCAGCGCGAGTGGGCACCGCCTGGTTGTTCGAGCACGCGTCGCACCTGGCCGGCGTCGTCCAGCCGAAAGGAGCTGGGCTTGTGGAAACAGAGGATCCCGTCGAGATTCGTCGGGCGCAGTCCGAGCCTGGTCAGCAGGTGTTCCGCTGCGTCGCACGTGTCCGCGGTCGGTACGACGTACGCCCGTCCGCGGTCGTTCTCGCAACAGCTACGCGTGTCGCAGACAGCCCAGAGGCTGGCCATGAGTCCGGCGAGGCCCGCATCGACACATGCCTCCCTGCCGTGCGCCCGGAGGTGAATCTGGCGGTGCTTGGCGGCGATGAGGCCGCCGTTCGTCTTCTGGCACGTCGGGCACAACGGGTATGGCCCAAGCACGACCGGCACCAGTACCTCCAGAGCCCGGGAGGTGAAGAGTCGAGTCCCACAGTTCTGGTGTGGAGCGTAGTGGCCTGCGCCAAGCGCCCACCTACCCGACGTTCAGCCGGGGGACACGTCAACGCCGCCCGGTTGCTCGCCCGCGTTAACGTGCACCGTGATCGTATGGCTCAACGGCACCCACGGCGCGGGCAAGACGACGACCAGTGTGCTCGTGCAACAACTGATCCCGGCTTCACGGGTGTTCGACGCCGAGAAGGTCGGCGAGGCACTCATGGACATCACGCCGGGGTTGCCCGCGACGGACAACTTCCAGCACTGGCCGCCGTGGCGGCATCTCGTCGTCGAAACCGCCCGCCGCGTGCTCGACTACACCGGCGGCACGCTGGTGATGCCCATGACCGTCCTGGTGGAGCAGTACTGGCGCGAGATCAGCGGGGGCCTTGCCCGACACGCCATACCGGTAAGGTATTTCGTCCTCCACGCCGACCAGGACACCCTCCGCAGCCGTATCGAGAGGGAGCATCCCGTTCCCTCCCCGTTCCGCCTCAAGTACCTCGAGCCCTACGCCGAGGCGGCCCGCACGTGGCTGCATGCCGAGGCCGAGGTCGTCGACACCACGCACCTCACGCCCGCCCAAGCAGCCCGGCAGATCGTCCTTCGAGCTACCGGCCGTGGTTCAGGCACTGTCGTGGCCAGACCCGAAGACTGCTACTGACGGTCGTTGCTGTGGCCACCGCCGTACGGGCCGTAGTGATCGTCTCGACCGGCAGCGGAAAGCCACTGGCCTGCGGTGGGGATGGTGCGCCCGGCAGGATTCGAACTTGCCGCTGTTCAGGTGGTCTGCCGCTGTCGAGGTTACGTCGGTTCTAGCCGTTCGGCTTGGCTGTATGAATGGCTGTACCGCCCGAGCCGTCGAGACGGTGGGAGTCCGCCTGTGGTCCGGAGGGAAAGATCACCATCGCGGCCAGCCGCGGCGCAATGGTCGCGCGGCGTCGACGTGTTGATGGTGTGGCTGCCGCTGCCTTCATTGATCGCTACGAGCCTCACCGCCGGCTGCGGGGCGCGAGCGTACGGGCGACGGCGAGGGTGTTGCTCGGCACGTATCCCGACGTGTCGACCACAGCGTCCCAGGGGCCAGCGGCGGCGAGGCCAGCCAGGTCTCCCGGGCGGGTCCGATCACCCCGGATGGACTGCACTGCCTCAAGGAACAGGTTCGAAGTGCCGCGATTGAATGTGCTGACCTCCCAGCCGGCGTCAACGGCCGTTGTGGCAATCGCGTGGCCTACGAACCAAGTTCCGCCGAGCACTAACATGCGCATCGATCCATAATGCCGAAATAGTGTCTGTACGTCTTCAGGGCGACCTTGGGTGGCAGCAAATGCCGCCGCCTGGACGCGGTTCGCCGGGGTTAGGGGGAGCGGGCGCGGGCCATGCGCTGGGTTGTGGCCCGCCTCTGCCGGGCGACCGGCACGGATCACGGGGACCGCCTGGAGGGCCGGTTTCGGAGAAGAACGAACCGTTGACCGGTGGAATGCTGGACCGGCAGACCGCAGCCAGCAGCCGGTGACGGAGTGGTACGGTGGGTCCGCCGCCTGGTCTTGGCTCCGAGCGAGTGAACCGAGCTCGAACCCACCGGGATGCCAGCAACCGTGTAGCCGGTGACTGGGCGACGATAGCCAGCAGCAAGTGATCGCCAGCAATGGGATAAAGATCACAGATGGTGCTGCCCCGATAAGCGCATGCCTTCGATGCAACGAGTCGCCATGATGTCGTTATCCTCGCCCGAACGGCCATGCGACCCCACCGCACCGAGCACGACGCAAGTATCACTCTGGGAACTCGAGTTCTTTCGATATCTCGTCGTGCAACCTCTCCAAACTCCTACGCTTTTCCGGCTGTGAAGATCCGCGGTCACGCAAAACCCCGCAGGCCTTCTCAAACTCCTTGACAATGCGGCTTGGCACCGCCACTTCCTTCCTTAGCGTTAGGAAGCGTTCTTCGAGGAGCGTTGCGTTGACGTGGGTCCCGACTTGACTCAAGAAGGCAACGTATGGTTTGGAATCACGGTCAAACCTCGATTTCGCCCACTCGAGGCGGGCCTTCTCTCTCTCACGCCTCCTCGTTGTTACGTGAGTCAGCCAGGCGCCGATTGCCACGCCCACAAGCGCGACGATTGCAGACACTAGAGTAAACAGGCCGGGGTACCAGAATGGGGAGGGCGGTGCCGCAGAGGGGGCGGCGATAGATACTGCGATGGCATCCGTCCGGCCTGCCGTCCCTACGTACTCAACGACTACCGGCGCATCTCCGGCCAGGAAGCCATCAGGAGCTTCGATCTCGAAAACCCTTGAAGCTTGGGGCGATATGACTGTTCGGACGCCGGTGGAATCAATTTCTGAACGACCGTAGCCGAGGGACACCCTGGTAATCGCCACTTCCGTCTTGCTGACGTTCTCAACTTGAACCACGACGGTCTTAGATGCGCCTTGTGCGTCCTCATGCGCAAGGTATGCAGCGACGCGTAGAGCGGAAGCGTCGGCGACGGCTGGAGGCGAAGGCGCGACAACCAGCATCAACGAGCAAGCCAATCCAGTAAAGGCTCTCATCTTCAAAGAAGATGCCGCCTCAACTGCGTGAGAACCGCCCGCCTTGAGCTCGGCTTGAGTTGAAGCCATTCATCTAGCCAAGCTTCCAATCGAACGGAGTACCGCGGCGGTATATGCATCTGCACTAAAAGGTCCGACGCGAAGCGCCTCCCATACTCCGGTGGCATGTCAGCGCCTTGGCGGATCAGTCGATAGACAATCTCCTCGCAAAGGTCTGGTGGAAGGTCTTCAGTTGCGTATCTGAAGAGCGCCGCGAGGGCTCCAATGGGGGTATCCTCGGAAGTCACTTCCGTAGGGCCGAGGTCCTCAAGCCTCTCGACTCGCTTGGCAAGAAGGCGGCGGCGCTCGAAGTACTGGTTCACGAAATTAATAACGACCCCGCCGGCGCCAATGCCTAGCGCTGCGAGGGCAGCGCCTATGAATACACTACCTAAAGAAGAGCCATCGTCGGCCAGCAAGTAGCCGCTTGTCAGGAGCGTCCCGGCTACTAATGTGCCCAAGAGCAACGGAAGCAGGGACCCGCGCATCAACTGGCGAACGAAGGTAGGCACGGTCACCGGCTCCGTTACGGCGGCGACTGATTCCCTAAGGCTTGCCTCTGTGCGATGCCTAAGCCGGTAACTTTCGAGCCGCTCTAGCCGAAGCCGATGCTCGAACTGGCTTACCTTGGTCTTCACATCTTCTATCTCTTGCCGCAGCTTATCCCGTTCCCTCAATACGCGGCCGCATTGTTGCTCGACTCTGTCGTCGAAGTCTTGCTTAAGTCGGTCCCTTTCCGCCTCTAGCGCCTCGGCTCGCGCCGTAATCTGCAAGATTACCTTCTCGGCTGCACGGCATGGAACAAACCGCCCGACGCCACTCTCAACCAAGGCACCCAAGGCGAGCGCGGTGTACTCCGTGCCACTCACTTCTCCGCGCTGAACACCCCACCCGCCATCAACATTCATAAAGGACGTGAGAAGAGCAATTCCCTCCTCCTGCAGAGACGCGTAAAGCCCCTCCCCCAAGCAGAAGGCCCGCAGTGTAAGGGAAAGGACATACGTTCCCTGGCCTTCAATCCATTCCCACCCGGAGTCGGTGATGAATGAATGTAGGTAATCTAAACCTGCGCGGATGCTCTCTGCATACTTGGCCCGATCCCAGACCGCGAGGGCGTAAACAGCCCAGCAGGTGGCCACAACCGACTCGTCTCGTATGCTTGCAGCATCTGGCCAGTAGCCCTTGTATCGGTGTTGCCGCTCTATCAGGATGTCACACCAGTGCTGCATATCAGACTTGTGAGGCGTGTCCGCAGCGACAATCAATACTTGGGCGAGCAGTGCGGTAGAGCAACCTCCCGCCCCACGCTCAAGAATTGGCAACCGCGTTCTAAGCTCGACGAGGAGACTTCGTTGATACGCACTTTCGGAAGACTCTGCAGTGGCGGCTATAAGTAGGTCAATAAGGTCTTGTACGGTTGCTCCGGATAGCTTCGGCGCAAAAGTCTCTCTTAGGAACGCCGCACTCTCGGCAATCTCTACGCGCAAATGGTCATTGCCGACCAGCTGCAGTGTACGGATTACTACGGCCGATGCGTGAAGATCAGAAGAGAGTCCGGGAAAGAGTGGCCATGCCTCCCGTGGCTTTCGAGCCTCTTTCAGCCATCGAAGCGATCTCTGTAGTCTGTGTGGGACGTAGGACTCCTCCAGACCCCTCAGCTCCGTCGACGGTTGAAGCGTCATCTGGTTCACCGCCCCCCCAACGCTGACGTCATTGCGTATCTGTCCGCCGGGTTGGGAATGCAGTAACGGCCGTCACGCTCCACCACGATGGTGGGGGCCACAGCCAGCAAAGCATGTAGCTCACTTGTTACAGCCTTTTGTACGGTGTCGGCGAGATCCGCTGGACATTCAGGGAAGGCCCTCTTCGTAAGCTCCTCGGGCGAGACCGGGTCTTCCAGGCTGACCAAAGCGCTAAGCGCTTTCTTGGTTGTCTCCGTGAGCAGAGCGCATAGGGCGATTGACTGTTCGTACTGCTTCCTGTAGCGCTTTGCGAACGCGTCCTGAAAGACTCTGGGGTCCGCTTGGAAGTTGAGCGTTTCCACGGCGTAATCGTAGGTCGCTGCGGCAAGCGAAATGATGGCGGCGGGGTGACGCCTTGTTACTTGCGCAATTAGCGAGATTACTTCCTCTTGGAACGTGACCTGATTTCCTTCCAACCGCTTCAGGAGGCATGCACGCGCCTCCTGGTCGGAGTCAAACGGTCCGAGTGGAACTCCGCTCACGAACATGCGGCTTGCGCCAATATCGCCCTCTGCTTCGTTTGCTTTCTCGTCCAAAATGGCGCGTCCCGCAGCAACTGTATCTTGGTCGCCGTCAACGAGTCTGAGGGACAACACCAAAAGGTAGTCGTCAAGTTGTTGTAAGGCATTCTTTAGTGCCGAAAGGGCGAACGGACCTATTCGCTGTCCCTCGTCAACGCAGACAACGATCTTCTCATAGCCCGAATCTTTCGCAATGCGGTGCAGCGTTTTTAGATCGGCGCGAACCTCGTCGCTCACCAGACGATCGGTCCGAGCAACTCTGAAGTGCGCGGAGTTGGGGCCGAGGTCCCAATCCTTCGTGTAGGGCCTCTCGCTGCCGCCGCCTTGAACGTGAATGGATTCGTCGATTGCTTCGATGATCGAGTAAAGGAGCGAGCATACATGCTGACGGGCTGAGGCGGCCGGGTCTAGCGTCGGTTGCGCGGCTAGGAAGTCAGCCGACCGGGCGAGCTCGACCAGCTTTGCCAGGTATGAAGTCTTTCCGGTTCCGTGAGCACCAGCCACATACATATGCCCGGTTCGTCCAGCCTGAAGTCCTGCGAGTGAGCGTTCGAACGCCCGCAGCTGGTTCTCGCGGCCTACGAAGTACCTCGTCGCCGTCTGCTCCGTAAACGGGTTAAGGTGGTCCGGGGCCACCAAATCCACGCTGACCTCCCTCAGGCTCGCGCATCGATGCACAGTATGCCACCGGGACCGCAACTTGCTGCCAGGTATGTGACCGCTGTGGGGCGTGGTCTCAGAAAACATGGCTCCGAACGTATGTACCGGGTGTCGGATGCCAGAGCATGATCTGACTCGTCCCGGTGGCCGCGCAGGTTCCCGGACGCGTGCAGGGACCCTGCATCGAGTTGTAAGCGATGCTGACCCTGGCCGTCAGGGGCGGGGGACGAGTGGTCGCGCTCTTCGGCGGCGATACCCTGCTACTCGATGGCGACGCGGTTGCTGTCGGGCTCGACGGAGTACTCGGCGTCAAGCATCTGGCCAACGGTCGTCGGTCAGTCGCACGTGCGAACAGGCTCGGGTTCGTGCAGCTGCGTGACTCGGATACGTGCGGCTTATGCGCCCGCGACGGTTGGTCGGCGGCCTCGGACAACGCTTACCAGGCCCTCCGCGGCCAGTAAGGCGACAGCTCGGTGAGCAGTACCGACGGAGACGCCGTGTGCCGCAGCCAGCTTGGCAACCGTGGGAAGTTGGTCGCCAGTCCGCAGTTGACCAGTGGTGATCTGCTGGCGCATCCCGGCGGCGATCGCTCGGTATGGGCTGCTCGGCGGGGTCCGTTGCGTCGGAGTCAATGGGCGCGGCGGCATACGGGCGGCCAACGTCGCGGCGGCCCGTTGCTCAGACTCCGACAGCCAAGCGGCATACACCCTGAGCGTCGTCGTCCCGCCACCGCCGTGCCCCAGGCGTCCGGCGACCGTCCGCACGTCAACACCCGCATTGATCAGCTCCGTAGCCGAGTAGTGGCGCAGGGCGTGGATGTGGCTGTCAATGCCAAGCCGGGTGGCGAGCCGGCCGTACCGCTGGGTGATGGTGTCGGGCCGATAGCCACGGCTGTTGTCGGGCTCGAGGGAGAAGACGTAATCGGCCGGGTCGGCGTCCGCGTCGAGCAGCGCTAGGCGGTCGAGGTATCGGCCGTGCAGCTCGCGCAGCACTTCGACCGTCTCCGGGTCGAGCGCTACCCGCCGCTGCTGGTGCGTCTTGGTGTCCTTCTCCCGCAGCTCGCCGTGTTCGTCCAAGTAGGCGCTTCGTCGCAGCGTCAGCACGCTGGCAGAAAGGTCGAGATGGTGCCAACGCAGCGCGCACAACTCGCCGCGTCGGGCGCCCGTCGTCATCGCGAGCCAGACCAGCGCGCCCCAGTCCGGGTCGCGCCACGCTTCGTTGATGATGTGGGCCGCGTCGGCGGGGCTCGGTGGCTGGGGGTCGGGGTGAGGAGGCGCGGGCGGCTCAGCCTGGCTGGCGGGATTGACGGCAATCCAGCGCCACCGGACCGCGCGACTGAGGGCACCACTAAGGATCCAGTGGATCTGCCGCACCGACGAGGCGCTGAGCGGCTTGCAGACGTGCGGCCGGCACTTCGTGGTGCAGGTGTGCTCGCCCTGCACGCGGTGCTTCACGAACGCCTTACCACCACACCAGTCGCGGCAGCGGCGCAGGCTCGCATAGAACGGCTTCAACGTCTCGGCGTCGAGCCGGCCAACCGGCAGCTTGCCGAGCACCGGCCGTACGTGCTTGTTGACCTTGTTGACGTAGCCCATGCGGGTGGTGGCCTCGATGGTCGGCCACCTGAAGCCACCGGTCTAGAAGTTGGTCGAGCGTGGCGCGGGTGCGCGGGTTGCGCCGCTCGTCCACCTGGGCCAGCAGCCGCGTACGTGCCATCTCGGCTTCGTTAGCCGCGGTGCGGCCGGCGGGGATGACCTCGGTCAGGTAGTGCCTCTTGCCGCTGATCGGGTCGACGCCGGCATAGACCTTCACGCGCAGTGACCCGCTGGGAAGGGTTTCGATCTCGCCGCGCTGGCGCTTGGTGCGTCCGTTCGAGGCTGCCACGCGGCCAAGTAGCGCTCGCACCACGAATATCCCCACGCGAGCCGGTCAGATCGGGGAAGTACCTGTGCGCCCGGCAGGATTCGAACCTGCGGCCTTGGGATTAGAAGTCCCCTGCTCTATCCGCTGAGCTACGGGCGCGCGCCGACGGTCGTCGCGCCAAGAGGGTACCGCCGCTCCCCGCGTGCCCGGGGGTACGGGTCGGCGCGTCCGTTCCGCCCCTCAGCGTCCCACGCGGGGGCCCGGACCGGCACCACAGTTGCGGCGGGTCCGGCGCGGGCCGGGCGGGACGCGATCCGTACCCTCGTCGGATGCTGCTCGACCAGGAAACCGAGAACGAGATCGTCTTCGAGCTGTGTCAGCTCCTCGGACGGGCCATCCTGCCCCTCACCGGCTCGGACGGCCCGGGCACACCGCCCGGCGTGCTCGGCACCGCCTTCTTCTACAGCGAGCTGGTCGGCGCCACCGACGACGGCGAGGTCGCGCACGAGTGGCTGCTCACCGCCGACGCGCTCACCGACCGCGCGTACGGCGAGATCGGCTTGCGGCCGAGCGTCACCGACCCGGCCGAAGGGGCGGACGAGCCGATCGACCTGCCCGGTTTCGCCGACCACTGGCTGCACCTGCCGGAACTGGGGCTCGCCGCGATGCCGACCGGCGGTCTGCACGGCTGGGCCGACGACCGGGGCTGGCGCTGGCGTACCCAGCATGTCACCGAGGCAGTGGCCGCGCCGGCCGACTCGGTCGCCCGGATCGGCGCGGCGCCCGCGTCGGCGTTCGTGCTGGCCCTGGGCGTCGGCGACGGCGGGTCGCGGCCGTTGGAGGCGGTCGTCGAGCGGGTCGTCCGGGACGGCGGCGAGGTGCGGGTCACCACGGAGCTGCCCGCAGGCTACGTGGGCGCGCCGGTGTTCGCGGTCGAGGCCGGGCCGGACGGCGGACCGGCGTTGCGCTGCCTGGGCGTGGTCCTGCCCGCGCGGGCGGGCGGTCACCCGATCGCGACGTTCGACCGGATCCGGTCCGCGCTCGCGGCGGTCGTCGCCGACTGAGCCGGCGGCGGGGCCGGTCCGGCCTCAGCCCTCGGCGGCCGCGTCGGCCGGCCGCCGCGGGGCCGGCGGTGTCGTGGGCTCCGGCTCGGTCGGCCCGGCGCGCAGGAATCCCTCCGCCCACCGTCCGACCTCCGCGAAGACCTTCTCGCGTACGCCGGGACTGGACAGCGTGAGGTCGTGCAGCCCGCCGTCGAAGCGGGCGAGAGTGACGTGCCGGCCGAGGCGGGGCGCCCAGCGCACCATGTGCTCGACGTCGAGCACGGCGTCGGCGCCGGTGGCGCTGTCGTGCCACTTCGTGCCCCGGAAGCTGCGCGTGGAGCAGACGAGCAGCACCGGCACCGGGATGTCCAGCCCGGCCCGCAGTCGGCGCTGACCGGCGCGGATCGCGTTGATCCAGCCGGCCCGGACCGGGAACCCGGCGAGCGGCTTCCAGGCCAGGTCGTACCGCCACTCGCCCCGGTGGTCGGCGTGCAGGCTCTCGCCGTACACCGTGCCCAGCCCGACCGGCAGCACACGCTGCGGCGCCCTGCGGCCCAGGCGGGAGACGGCGGCCGCGAGGGGCCGGCGGACCATCCAGGGCGCGTTGATGTCGAAGAAGGGACTGTTGAGCACGATGCCGTCGACCAGGCCGGCGTCGCGGCGGTCGTGCGCCCAGAGCGAGATGATCAGGCCGCCGGTCGAATGGCCCATGGCGAGCAGGGTGTCGTGGCCCTCCTCGGTGCGGATGATCTCCGCGGCGGCGTCCAGCTCGGGGAAGTAGTCGCTCAGGTCGCGGCAGAAGTTCGGGGTCTGGTGCGCCAGCAGGCTGCGGCCGTACTTGCGCAGGTCGAGCGCGTAGAAGTCCCAGCCCCGCTCGGCGAAGAAGTCGGCCACGTGGGTCTGGAAGAAGTAGTCGACGAAGCCGTGCACGTAGAGCACGGCGCGGCCGGTCGGGCGGTCGGCCCGCCGCCGCACCAGGGTCGCGACCACCGGCCCCTCGTCGTCGGTGCCCAGGTCGATCGTCCGCCGCTCGTAGGGGGCGCCCAGCACGTCCGGTTCCACGACCGCGACGGTACGCCGCCGGGCTACCCGGCGGTAGCCCCCGCCCGCCCGCACCGGACGGACGGGGGCATACGGGCCTCAGACGGTCTCGGCTTCCTCGCGCTCGGCGTCCTGCAACGGGGCACCATCGGGCTGGTCGACGGCGCGCAGGTGCTTGTTGTGGCGCGGCTCCTGCCGGGTCTTCGCGTCGTTGAGCTTGCGGCGCAGGTCGTCCCGGACGTCGTTGAGCGCGGCGTGCAGATCCTCCTCGGTCGAGGTGGTGACGATCTTCTGCCGCCCGGCGACCCAGCACTCCAGGGTCACCTTCTGGCCCCGGGCCTCGCGATCCTTGACGGACACCTCAAGCTCGGTGGCGTCGGCGTGGAAGCCGGCGAGCCGGGCGTCCAGGGTCGCGAACTGCTCGGCGATCCAGTTGCGGTCGCCCTGGGAGAACCCGGCGCCGACCCGCAGGCACTCGGCCACGGTCGCGGGGTTCGCCACGGCGCTCATCGCGCTGCCTCGCGGACGTCTCGGAGAAGCATGGGAGCTCCCTTTCTCTCGGTTGATCAAGTACTTACCCAACCGGCGCGATTCCGGAACGCCTGCCTGCCGGCTCCTTTCGATCATGCGTCGTCGCAGGTCAGGCCCGTAGGGCCGGTCGGCCTAGCAGATCGGGACCTTGATCAGGTGGTTGTCCACAGGGCGGTCCGTCATCCACAGGCAAAGGCCGGGCGGGTGGTCCGGGCGGGTCGGTCGGCCGACGCTTCCCGGGACAAGTCGATCCCTGGGAGGGGCGATGTTCGATACGTACGTGACGATCGTCGGCAACGTGCTGACCGCGCCGGAGTGGCGCCGGACCACGCAGAGCGGAACGCTGGTGGCCAACTTCAAGGTCGCCTCGACCGCCCGCCGGCTCGACCGCGACAGCGGCCGCTGGGTCGACGGCAACAGCCTTCGGGTACGCGTCAACTGCTGGCGCCGCCTCGCCGAGGGAGTGGCCGCCTCGGTGGCCGTCGGTGATCCGGTCATCGTGGCCGGGCGCCTCTACACCCGGGACTGGACCGACGAGGCGGGCACCCACCGCACGCTCTACGAGTTGGAGGCGGTCGCGGTCGGGCACGACCTGTCCCGGGGCCGGGCCCGCTTCCTGCGCAACCAGCCCCGCGCGGCCACCAGCACCGTCGAGGACGCGGAGGCCGAGCAGCGGGTGCACGGCGAGGCGACCGAGCCGGTGCCGGACGCGCAGGCCCCGGCGACGTTCGACGACCGGCCCTTCGACGACGACTTCCCGCCGCCGGAGTACGGGGGCGGCCGGGTCGGGCTCGTCGGCACCGTCGAGCGGGTGGGCGAGCCCGACCCGTTCGACGACCGGCCCGGTGCGCCCGTTCCCGGCGGGGACGGGCGGTTCGGCGGACCGTCCGGCGGCCTGCCGGGCGGCCCGTCGGGCGTGCGGGCGGACGGTCCGTCCGGCACCGGCCCGCGCCTGCCGGCCGAGGACGACGACCTGTCCCCCGAGGAGGGCGACGAGCCGGCCCCGGCCGGGGACGACGAGCTGGGTGAGGTCACCGCACCGGGTGCCGGTGGACCGGGGGAGGGCGAGCCGGGCGGCGCGAGTCCCGGCGGCGCCGCCGGGACCACCTCCGGGCGCCGTGGCCGGCGGCGCACCCCGGTGCCCGCCTGACCCTTCGTCCGACGGGGGCGCGGGGTGGTGACGTCGGCGTCACCACCCCGCGGTACGACTAGGCTGGCCCGCCGGAGGTGGTGACGGGTGCGGCAGGCGACCGCCATGGCGAACGCGACCGGGTTGGTGGCGGGCTACGCGCTCGACGCCCTGCTCGGCGACCCCCGCCGATGGCATCCGGTGGCCGGCTTCGGCATCGCGGCCGGTGCGCTGGAACGGCGGGTCTACCGCCCCGACCGGGCGGCCGGCACCGCGTTCACGGCGCTCGCGGTCGGCGCGCCGGTCCTGCTCGGTGCCGCCGCCGCGCTGGCGACCCGCCGCCATCCCGTGGCCCGGGCCGCGCTGGTGGCCGCCGGCACCTGGACGGTGCTGGGCGGGCGCACGCTGCGGCGCGAGTCCCGGGTGATGGCACGCGCGCTGGGCCGGGCCGACCTGCCCGCCGCCCGGGCCCGCCTCGGCAACCTCTGCGGGCGGGATCCGTCCGCCCTCGACGAGCCCGAACTCGCCCGCGCCACAGTCGAATCGGTCGCCGAGAACACCTCCGACGCCGTGGTCGCCCCGCTGGTCTGGGGCGCGGTCGCGGGCCTGCCCGGCCTGCTCGGCTACCGGGCGGCGAACACGCTCGACGCGATGGTCGGCCACCGCTCGCCCCGGTACGCCCGCTTCGGCACCCCGGCGGCCCGGCTGGACGACGCGCTGAACCTCGTGCCGTCCCGGCTCACCGGGCTGCTCACGGTGGCCGTCGCGCCGGTGGCGCACGGGGACCGCGCCGCCGCCTGGCACGTGTGGCGGCGGGACCGGGCCGACCATCCGAGCCCGAACGCCGGTCAGTGCGAGGCGGCGATGGCGGGCGCGCTCGGCGTCCGGCTCGGTGGGCGCAACGTCTACTTCGGCCGCGCCGAGACCCGGCCGTTCCTCGGTGACGGCCCCCGTCCCGAGGCGCGGCACCTGAAGCGGGCCGCCCGGATCTCCGGCGCGGTGGGCGTGGCCGCGCTCGGCCTGGCCGCGCTCTACCCGGTGACAGTCGGTCGCCTGGTCGGCGCCACCGGCCGGGCGGCGTTGGGCGTCCTCACGCGTGCAGCCCGCCGGGGGAGCGGGCGGTGAGCGGCGGGCTGCTGGTCGCCGGCACCACCTCCGACGCCGGCAAGAGCGTGCTCACCGCCGGCATCTGCCGCTGGCTGCGCCGCCGGGGCGTCCGGGTCGCGCCGTTCAAGGCGCAGAACATGTCGAACAACTCCGCCGTGGTGGTCGGCCCGGACGGTCGCGGCGGCGAACTGGGCCGCGCCCAGGCGATGCAGGCCGCCGCCTGCGGGCTCGAAGCCGACCTGCGTTTCAACCCGGTGCTGCTCAAGCCGGGCAGCGACAACGCGAGCCAGGTGGTGCTGCTCGGCGAGGCGGTCGACACCGTCACCGCCGGCAACTACCACGAGGTGCGGTCCCGGCTCGCCACCACGGCGTACGCGGCGCTGGCCGAGCTGCGGGCCGAGTACGACGTGGTGATCTGCGAGGGCGCGGGCAGCCCCGCCGAGATCAACCTGCGCGACGGCGACTACGTCAACATGGGCCTGGCGCGGCAGGCCGGGCTGCCCACGATCGTGGTCGGCGACATCGACCGGGGCGGCGTGTTCGCCTCGATGTTCGGCACCGTCGCCCTGCTCGACGCGGCCGATCAGGCGCTGCTGGCCGGGTTCGTGGTGAACAAGTTCCGGGGCGATCGCGGCCTGCTCCAGCCGGGGCTGGACATGCTGCGCCGGGTCACCGGCCGCCCGACGTACGGGGTGGTGCCCTGGGCACTGGACCTGTGGCTGGACGCGGAGGACTCGCTCGCGTACGGGCGGGTGCTCGGCCGGCCGCCCGCACCCCGGGGCACCGACTGGCTCGACGTCGCGGTGGTCCGGCTGCCCCGGATCAGCAACGCCACCGACGTGGAGGCCCTCGCGACCGAGCCGGGTGTGCGGGTACGCCTCACTGTCGAGCCGGCCGAACTGGCCGCCGCCGACCTGGTGGTGCTCCCCGGCACCAAGTCGACAGTCGCCGACCTCGCCTGGCTGCGGGAGACCGGCCTGGCCGACGCGGTCCGGGCGCACGCCGCCGCCGGACGGCCGCTGCTCGGCATCTGCGGCGGCTTCCAGATGCTGGGCCGGGCGATCCACGACGCGGTGGAGAGTCGCCGGGGCACCGTACCCGGCCTCGGGCTGCTGCCCGTCGAGATCACCTTCGAGCCCCGCAAGACGGTCCGCCGGGCCGAGGGCACCGCCGCCGGTGACGTGCCGGTCCACGGCTACGAGATCCACCACGGCCGGGTCTCGGCCGCCGACCCGGGCCTCGCGCCGCTGCTGCGCTACGCCGACGGCACCGGCGAGGGCGCGCGACTCGGCACCGTGTACGGCACGCACTGGCACGGCGCCTTCTCCTCCGACGCGTTCCGCCGCCGGTTCCTGACCGAGGTCGCGGAGGCGTCCGGCCGGAGCGGCTTCAAGGTCGCGCCGGACACGTCCTTCGTGGCGGCCCGGGAGGGGACGCTGGACCTGCTGGGCGACCTGGTGGAGGAGCACCTCGACACCGACGCGCTGTGGCGGCTGATCGAGTCCGGCCCACCGCCGGGACTGCCGTTCGTACCACCCGGCGCGCCACCGGCATAAGGGGCCGTTCCACCGGCCCTCGCCGGTCGTGCGACCCGGCTCGGACCGCGAGCCACAGCGCCGACCGCGAGGGCTCAGTAGCGCACGTCGGCCGGGCGGTCGGACATCGGCAGCCCGGCCTCCCGCCAGCCCTGCACCCCGCCGATCATGTCGGTGGCCTGCCGCAACCCCAGCGTCTGGAGGCTGGCGGCGGCCAGGCTGGAGCTGTACCCCTCCCGGCACACCACGATGACCTCGCGGTCGTACCCGGTGGCCTCCGGTATGCGCCACGCGCTGGCCGGGTCGAGCCGCCACTCCAGCACCGTGCGGTCGATGACGATCGCGCCGGGCAGCTCACCCTCCTCGCGGCGCTGCGCCTCGGTACGCGTGTCGATCAGCAGCGCGCCGCCACGGACCGCCTCGACGGTCTCGTGCGGAGTGAGCCGGCGGAGACCGGCGCGGGCCTGTTCCAGGAGGGCGTCGACGCCCGGACACATCACGTCATGGAGCACCCCCCGATGATGCCCAGCGCGCCGGGCCGCCGCTCGGCGAAACGGTCCGCCCGGGTCGCAGTTTCCAGCGGACGGGGGAACGTTAGCGTCGGTCGGGTGAACGTCGCAGTGATCGAGGCGTACTCCGGGCTGGCCCGTCGGGTGCTGGCCGGCCCGGCGCGGTTGGGGCGTACCCGCCTGGTCGCCGTCGACGGGCCCAGCGGCGCGGGCAAGAGCCGGTTCGCGACGCGCCTCGCGGACGCCCTCGCGGAGCTGGCGTGCGGCGTCCGGCCGCCGCTCGTGCACACCGACGACCTGCTCGACGGCTGGGACGACCAGCTCACGTTCTGGACCCGGCTGGACGAGCAGGTGCTCGGCCCGCTGCGGGCCGGCCGGGCGGGCGGGTACCGCCGCTACAGCTGGGTGCGCCGCCGCTTCCTGGACCGGGTGGTGCCGGTGCCGGCCGGACCGGTGCTGATCGTCGAGGGGATGAGCGCCGCCCGCGCCGCGGTACGCCCCGAGCTGACGCTGTCGGTGCTGGTCACCGCGCCGGCCGAACTGCGGTTGCGCCGGGCGCTGGCCCGCGACGGGGAACAGATCCTGCCGGAGCTGCGCCGCTGGCACGCGGGGGAGCGGGCGCACTTCGCCGCCGACGGTACGGCGGCAGCGGTGGACCTGGTCGTCGACGGCGCACCGGACCTGCCGCACGACGGCGACCGCTACTACGTGCGCGTGGGGCGGCGATCGGGCTCGGGCGGCGTGGCGGGGTAAGGCCAGCATACGATTCCGGTCATGACCACTCCGATCCTCTCCGAGTCCGAGGTGCGGGCCGCCGTCGAGCGGGAACTGCCCGGCGTCCGTGCCGACCTCGAGCGACTCGTCCGCATCCCGGGCATCGCCTTCGAGGGCTTCGACCACTCGCACGTGGAGCGTTCCGCCGAGGCGGTGGCGGAGCTGCTGCGCGGCTGCGGCCTCGACACGCGGATCGTCCGGTCCGGCGGCCAGCCGGCCGTGATCGGCACGAAGGCGGCCCCGCCCGGCGCGCCCACCGTGTTCCTGTACGCGCACCACGACGTGCAGCCGGTCGGCGACCTGTCGCTGTGGGAGTCGGACCCGTTCGAGCCGGTGGAGCGCGACGGCCGCCTCTACGGCCGGGGCGCCGCCGACGACAAGGCCGGCATCATGGCGCACGTCGCCGCGCTGCGCGCGTTCGGCGACCGGCTCCCGGTCGGCGTGGTGCTGTTCATCGAGGGCGAGGAGGAGTACGGCTCGGACTCGCTGGAGCGGCTGCTCGCCGAGCACCGCGACGACCTGACCTCGGACGTCATCGTGATCGCCGACTCCACCAACTGGGACGTCGGCGTGCCGGCGCTGACCACCTCGCTGCGCGGCATCGTCAACTGCTTCGTCGAGGTGCGCACGCTCGACCACGCGGTGCACAGCGGCATGTTCGGCGGCGCCGTGCCGGACGCGCTCACCGCGCTGGTGAAGCTGCTCGGCACGCTGCACGACGAGGCCGGCGACGTCGCGGTGGACGGGCTGGCCGCCCGCGAGGGCGCCAGCGTCGACTACCCGGAGGACCGGTTCCGGGCCGAGGCCGGCCTGGTCGACGGCGCGAAGCTGTTCGGCACCGGGCGGATCACCGACCGGCTCTGGACCAAGCCGGCGCTGGCGATCCTCGGCGTGGACGCGCCGGCCACCGGCGAGGCCCCGAACGCGCTGGTGCCGTCCGCGAAGGCGAAGCTGAGCGTGCGGCTGGCGCCGGGCGACGACCCGAAGAAGGCGTACGCGGCCCTGACCGCGCACCTGGAGCGGCACGCGCCGTGGGGCGCGCAGGTGTCGGTGACGTTCGAGCACGACGGCGCGCCCTGCGTCATCGACGCCTCGGGGCCGATGTTCGACGCGGCCCGGTCGGCGTTCCGGACGGCCTGGGACGGCACCGACCCGGTCGACATCGGGGTCGGCGGGTCGATCCCGTTCATCGCCACGTTCCAGGAGATGTTCCCGCAGGCCGCGATCCTGGTGACCGGTGTGGAGGACCCGCACGCGCGGGCGCACGGGCCGAACGAGAGCCTGCACCTGGGCGAGTTCGCCCGGGTGTGCCTGGCCGAGGCGCTGCTGCTGGCCCGGGTGGCGGAGGCCGGAAACCGCGCGTGAGGTGTCGAAACCGTAACTTCGGGGCCGATGTCGGAGTTTGTGGTGTGTCGGCGGGCGGGGTGTTATAGCCTTTCGAACATGCGTACGAACGACGAGATGGAGCGGCTTCAGGCCGCCGTCCGTGCTCTGGGGGACGTCGACGTCTCCGCGTGGTCCGAGGACACGCTCAACGAACAGATCGGCGAGCTCTCCGCCGCCCTGGTCACGCTCGACGCGCTGCTCACCCGGGTCGCCGAGGGCGTGCGCGGGCGCGGCCTGCGCATCGAGGAACCCGTCTCGGCCTGACCGTCGGCCCGGCGGCCCGGCGCACCCGTGCGGTGTGCCGGGCCGCCGGATCCGCCCCGATGTCACA
The DNA here is from genome assembly GCF_003667485.1 of Micromonospora sp. BL1. Lineage (NCBI taxonomy): Bacteria > Bacillati > Actinomycetota > Actinomycetes > Micromonosporales > Micromonosporaceae > Micromonospora > Micromonospora sp. BL1. The sequence goes on along the minus strand of NZ_RCVK01000205.1, from coordinate 12,540 downwards.
GCCGGCTGGCAGGATGTGGTCGTGCGTTTCGCGGAGCTGGCGGCCACCTCGGCCGCGGTCGGGGCCACCAGTGGCCGACGGGCCAAGGTGGAGCTGCTGGCCGCCGCGCTCCGTGGGCTGGAGCCGGGCGAGATCCCGGCCGGCGCCGGCTACCTCGCCGGTGAGCTGCGCCAGCGTCAGACCGGTGTCGGCTGGGCGGGCCTGCGTGATCTGCCCCCGCCGGCCGCTGAGCCGACGCTCACCGTCGCCGCCGTCGACGCGGCGATCGAGGAGATCTCCCGCGTCGCCGGGGCCGGTTCGCAGGCCCGGCGGCGGGAACTGGTCGGCCGTCTCTTCGCCGCCGCCACCGCCGACGAGCAGCGCCTGCTGACCGGCCTGTTCCGGGGTGAGCTGCGCCAGGGCGCCCAGGCCGGGCTGCTGGCGGACGCGGTCGCGCGCGCCGCCGACGTCCCGGTCACCGCCGTCCGGCGGGCCCTGCTGCTCGCCGGTGACCTGCGGGCGGTGGCGGTCGCGGCGCTCACCGGGGGTGCCGCCGCGCTGGCCGGGTTCGGGCTCCAGGTGGGCCGGCCGCTCGCGCCGATGCTGGCGCAGAGCGCGCCCTCGGTCGACGAGGCGCTGACCGCCACCGGCGTGCCGGCGGTGGTCGACGTCAAGCTCGACGGCATCCGCATCCAGGTGCACCGCTCCGGCCCGGACATCGCCGTCTTTACCCGCAGCCTCGACGAGATCACCGGCCGGCTGCCCCAGGTGGTGGCCGCCGTCCGCGCGCTGCCCGCCCGCGAGCTGGTGCTCGACGGTGAGGCGATCGGGCTGGACGCCGCCGGCCGGCCGCTGCCGTTCCAGGAGACGTCCAGCCGCGCGGCCCGGCGCACCACGCCCAGCACCACCGGGCCGACACAGGTCGCGCCCGCCGTGCTGGCCGCCGCCGAGCGCACCGGCGAGCCGGTGCTCACGCCGTACTTCTTCGACCTGCTGCACCTCGACGGCACCGACCTGATCGACGCGCCCGGGCGGGAGCGGTGGGCGGCCCTGGCCGGCGCGGTCGACGCCTCGCTGCTCGTCGACCGGGTCGAGGTGGACGACGTGGACCAGGCGGCCACGGCGTTCGCCGCGGCTGTCGACGCCGGCCAGGAAGGCGTGGTGGTCAAGGATCCGGCCGCGCCCTACGACGCCGGCCGGCGGGGCTCGGCCTGGGTCAAGGTCAAGCCGCGGCACACGCTCGACCTCGTCGTCCTCGCGGTCGAGTGGGGCAGCGGCCGGCGGGAGGGCTGGCTGTCCAACCTGCACCTCGGCGCCCGCGATCCGCGCACCGGCGAGTTCGTCATGCTCGGCAAGACCTTCAAGGGGCTCACCGACGAGCTGCTGCGCTGGCAGACCGAGCGGTTCCTGTCACTCGCCGTGGAGAAGGGCGACTGGGTGGTGCGGGTACGGCCGGAGCAGGTGGTCGAGATCGCGTTCGACGGGGTGCAGACCAGCAGCCGGTACCCGGGCGGCATGGCGTTGCGCTTCGCGCGCGTGCTGCGCTACCGCGACGACAAGACCGCCGCCGAGGCGGACACCATCGACGCGGTCCGCGCCATCCACGCCGGCCGGGTCACCGGCTGACGGCTCAGCCGGCCGACAACGACCGGGCGTAGTTGACCTGGTTGTTGAGCTGCTGCACCTGGAACTGGTCGGTCACCGGGATCCGCGCGACGTACTGGTGCCCGCCGCTGCTCACCGTCACCTGCACGGTGCCGTAGTGCCGCGTCTCCTTGATCAGCAGGAACAGGAGGCTGAACACGGTCAGGCAGAAGAAGCCGAGGATCGCGGCGACGACGGCCCACGGGGCGATCTTCTCCTCCTTCTGCCAGTGGTCGGTGACGTACCAGGAGGCGCCGGCGAGCGGCAGGACACCGGCCGGGGTACGGATGACCGGTGGCGTCACCATGATCTCGGCGATCTGCACCGCCACCACGGACTGCGTGGGTGGCACGGGCCCGGCCGGCGGGTACGGCCCGGGCGTGCCCGCCGGCCCGTGGAACGGCGCGACCGCCCCGGCGGGCGCCATCGGCGGCGCGGAGAACTGGGCGGGCGGTGCCGAGAACTGCGCGGGCGGCGCGGAGAACTGGGCAGGCGGCGCCGAGAACTGCGCGGGCGGTGCCGAGAACTGTGGCGCGGCCGGGAACTGCGCGGTGGCCGGTGGGGCGGAGAACGGCGGCGCGGAGTGCGGCGGGGCCGCCGGCGCGGCGGGGAACTGCGCGGTGGGCGCCGGGGCGACGGGTGCGTCCGGCGCGGCGATCACCGGGAACTGCTCGGTTGGCGGCGCGACGGCCGGCGGCATGGCCGACCACGGGTCGTACGCGGGCGGCTCGGCGGCCGGGGGCGTCGTGGCGTCAGAGGTCACCGCGACCCCCACGATTGACGATCATCCGCGGACCCTACAACGTCCCCGCCGCCCGGTGTGCCCACCGGGAGGGCGCCGGGTTCAGGCGGAGGTGGGGGCGGCCGGCTCGGCGGCGCGGTCCACCGGCTCGCCCGGGGTGTCCAGCCCGGCCCGGCGGCGGGCCTCCCTGCGTGCCACCCAGCCGTAGCCGAAGAGGCTCATCACCGCGAAGATCCACCACTGCCAGACGTAGCCGAAGTTCTGCCAGTTGTTGGTGTGCCCGATCTGGACCGCCTGGAAGGCCGGGTCGGCGGCCGGCGTCTGCCCGTCGAGCAGCACGTAGCCGCCGGTCACCGGGTAGGGGAGCTGCTGGGCCAGGCGCGGGATGTCGATGCGCCGCGCCTCCAGCTTGCCGTCGCGCCGGCTGACCGCGCCGCCGCCGCTCTCGCTGCCGACCACGCGGCCGGTGACTGTCACCTCGCCGGTCGGCGCCGCCGGCACCTCCGGCTGGACTGTCGCGCCGGCGCCGGGCACGGGCGGGATCCAGCCCCGGTCGACGAGCACCGCTGTGCCGTCGGCCAGCACCAGCGGGGTGAGCACCTCGAAGCCGACCGTCCGGTCGACGGTCCGGCCGCGGATCAGGACGGTGTTCGCGCTGTCGTACCGGCCGGTGGCGGTGACCCGGCTCCAGGTGAGTTCCTCGGACGGCGCGGGACCGACGTCGCCGCTGCTGGGCGCGGGGAGCGCGTCGCGCAGCGGCGCGGGCGTCATGGTGGCCCCGGCGTCGATCCGCTCGTTCACCGCCGTGCGGCCCCGGTAGCGGTCCAGCTGCCAGTTGCCCAGGAACACCATCACCGTGGCGGCGACGAGCGTGAGCGCGAGGTAGCCGAGCCAGCGCGGGGTCAGCAGGAACCGGTACACGTTGGCCAAGGCTACCCGTATGAGCGATGCCACTCGCCGCGGCCAGGGAGAAAACGGCGGAGTGCGTGGCCCTCGCGCGCCGGGCCGGACGGGTATGGTCACGCGGGCGGAAACCACCCACATCAGGAGTCGATGATGACCGACGTGCCGCGCGTCGTGCTGAGTGCGCCCTCCTCGGGGCACGGCACCGGCGCCGTCTCCCTCGGCCTGCTCGCGGCGCTCACCGACCGGGGGATCCCGGTGGCCGGGTTCAAGGTCGGGCCGGACCAGGTGGACGCGGCGTATCTGGGGCTCGCCGCCGGGCGCGTCGGGCGCACGCTTGATCCGAGACTGGTCGGCCCGGAGCGCATCGCCCCCCTCTTCGCGTACGGCGCGGCCGGCGCCGGGTTCGCGCTGGTGCAGGGCACGATGGGCCTCTACGACTCGGTCGCCGGGCGACCGGAGAGCGAGTCCACGGCAGCAGTCGCCACGGCGCTGCGCAGTCCGGTGGTGCTCGTGGTGGACGTGGCCGCGATGGGCCAGTCGGTGGCCGCGCTGGTGCACGGCTTCCGGGCGTACGACGACGAGTTGTGGCTGGGCGGCGTGATCCTCAACCGGGTGGCCTCACCCCGGCACGAGGCGCTGCTGCGCGAGGCGCTCGACGACGTGGGCGTGCCGGTCTACGGGGCGCTGCGCCGGCACGAGCTGCCCCCGGTGCTGCCCGCCCGCCGCTATGGCACCGGGCCCGTGGTGCGCGCCGACGCGGACGCCGAACGCGGCGTACGCCGGCTCGGTGAGGCGGTGGCCGCCACCGTCGACCTCGACCGGCTGCTGGCGCTGGCCCGCTCCGCCCCCGCGCTCACCGTCGAGCCGTGGTCGCCGGAGCCGGCCGAGGCCCCGCAGCCGTCGGGGGAGCGGCCGGTGGTGGCGCTCGCCGGCGGGCCGGCCGGCACCTACAGCCACCCCGAGACCGCCGAGCTGCTGCGTGCGGCGGGCGCCGAGGTGGTGACGCTCGACCCGCTGCGCGACGAGGCGCTGCCCGCCGGTGCGCGCGCGCTGGTCGTCGGCGGCGGGCTGCCCGAGACGTATGCGGAGCAGCTCTCCGCCAACCGCCGCCTCTGCATCGCGGTGGCCGAGCTGGCCCGCTCCGGCCGCCCGGTGATCGCCGAGGGGGCCGGCCTGCTCTGGCTGGCCCGGGAGCTGGACGGCCTGCCCATGTGCGGGGTGCTCGACGCGGTCGGCACGGTCCGGGACGGCCTGGTGGTCGGCTACCGCACGGCCACGGCGGTCACCGACAGCGTGGTGGCGGCGGCCGGCGCCACGGTGACCGGGCACAAGCAGCACGCCGCCGTGCTCACTCCGCGCGCCGGCGACCGGCCGGCCTGGCGCTGGGAGGGTGGCAACCCGGAGGGCTTCGTCCGGCAGGCCGTGCACGCCTCGCAGCTCGTGCCGCACTGGGCCGCGCATCCGGACATCGCGGCCCGGCTGGTGGCCGCCGCACTGGCACCGATGGGGGCGTCGGCGTGATCGGGCAGGTGGCGGTACGCCGGTTCCCGGCGCTCACCGTCTCCACCCCGCGCATCGAGGTGCGGCACCTCGTCGCCGCCGACGCGGAGGCGGTGGACGAGGTGTTCGCAGACCGGCAGACGCAGCGCTGGCTGCCGCTGGCCGAGGCGTCCGGGCAGATCGACGGGCGGGCGTGGTGCACCGAGCTTGCCCGGCAGCGGCGGGACAGCGGCGACGGCGACCACTGGGCGGTGGTCCGCCGGGAGGACCAGCGGGTGGTCGGCTCGCTCTGGGCCCGCCGCACGGACTGGGGCGCCCGGCTCACCGAGCTGTCGTACGCGATCGCGCCGCACGCCCGGGGCTACGGCCTGGCGGTCGAGGCGGTGGACGCGGTGGCCATCGCGCTGATCCTGGAGCACGGGTTCCAGCGGGTGGAGCTGCGGGTGGCGGCCGGCAACGTGGCGTCGCGGCGGGTCGCCGAGAAGGCCGGCTTCAGCTACGAGGGCCTGTTGCGCAACGCCGGTTTCGTCAGGGGCGCCCGGGTCGACCTGGAGCTGTGGTCCTTCGTGGCGGCCGACCTCCGCTGACTGTGAGCATGGCGGGGTCGGTTCAGTAGTGATGAGCTGATGGCTGGCAGTGGCAGGCGTGACCTTCGTCTGACTGGCTTTGTGTCCTTGGCGGGACTTGTCCGTCTGCTGCTGCCAGCGTCGGCCCGGCGGGAGACGTTTGGCCTGATCAGGAGCTTGACCGCCAGTTAGCGGCTGGCGTGTCTCATCACAGTCCTGCCATCTCCGCGCCGGACCGGACCTCGCGTCCCCCACGGTGAGGAGAGAACGCATGTCCATGCTGGCAGATCTGGTCGAGGTCGTCATCGGCGTCGACACGCACAAAGACACCCACACCGCCGCGGTCCTCGATGCCCGCACCGGTGCCGTGCTGGCACGGGTCAGGGTGAACACCGACCCGGACGGCTACGCCGAGCTGGTAGCCCTGGCCGATGAGCAGTCAGGGTTGCGGGCCTGGGCGCTGGAGGGCACCGGCGGCTACGGCGCCGGCCTTCACCGTTATCTGGCCGATGCCGGTGAGCTGGTTGTCGAGCTGGACCGCCCCAAGCGGCCGACTCGCCGGGCCGGGGCAAAGTCCGACCCGATCGACGCCGAACGCGCCGCCCGTGATGCCCTGGCCCGCACCCGGCTGACGCAGCCCAAGACCGGGCCTCAGCGGGCAGCGCTGCAGATGCGGCTGACCGCCCGCCGGGCGGCCGTCGAGGCTGCCACCGCCGCCCAGCGGCAGCTGCACGCGATGGTCATCACCGCTCCCGAAGCGGTGCGAACCCGCTTTCGCGGGCAGCGCACCCGAACGATGATCACCACGGCTGGCCGGCTGCGACCGACCACGGCCGGTGGCGACATCGAGGCCGCCACCGCGCTGGCGGTGTTACGTGATCTCGCCCGACGCATCCGGACCTTGGAAACGGAGGCAGCCAGCCACGAGACAGCAATCCGTATGATCGTGCGCTCCTGGCGCCCCGACCTGCTCGACCTCACCGGCGTCGGACCCATCGTCGCCGCCACCGTCCTGACCGCCTGGTCCCACCCCGGACGCTGCCGCAACGACGCCGCGTTCGCCATGCTCGCCGGCGCCGCCCCGATCCCTGCTTCATCCGGCAAAACCATCCGCTACCGGCTCAACCGCTCAGGCGACCGGCAACTCAACCGCGCCCTGCACACCGTCGCCCTGTCCCGACTGCGCTACGACGAACCCACCCGCGCCTACGCCGACCGCCGCCGCGCCCAAGGCAAAACCGACCGAGAGATCAAACGCTGCCTCAAGCGATACATCGCAAGAGACCTCTACCGACGCCTCGAAAGCCCACCCCAGCCACTTGACGCGCCATAGGAGCGTCCGCCCCTCTCTCAACGTCGATCAAGGAGTTCGCGTCTGGAGATCGTTCGATCCCTGACGCAAACTCCTTGATCAACTACCCGGGCGCACCCCCGGGCGGAACAGAGGGGATCAGCCGACTATCTGGTCCGAGGGTGGGGTGAACTGGCGGGTGGGCTGGCCCTTCAGCGAGTCCCGCAAGGTCTGCGCCACCGCGTTCACCGGGATCTGCGACTGCCCGTCGCCCACCGCGTTGAACGGATTGTCCGGGTCGGCGATGAAGCTCGCCGCCGCCAGCTCCGGCGTGTAGCCGACGAACCACGCCGACCGGGTGCTGTCTGTCGTACCCGTCTTGCCGGCGACCGGGCGGCCGACCGTACCCCGCACGCTGTCGGCCGTCGACCAGCCGCCGCAGCTCCCCTTGGCCGGGGTGTCGCCGGTCGGGCAGCGCGCCGCGTCGGTGGCGGCGCGGGCCGCGTCGGCGTTCACCACCTGCCGGCACCGCGGCTTGGCGACCTCCCGCTGCACCCCGCCCGCCGTGGTGTACGTGGCGGGCGTGCCGTCCCGGTTCATGATCGCGTTGACCGGGATGGCCTCGCAGTAGCGTCCGTCGGCGGCGATGGCGGCGTACGCGTTCGCCATCTCCAGCGGGGTGGCGTCGGAGACGCCGAGCGTGAACGCGCCCCACTTCTTCGCCTTGCCCGGCGACGCCTGCTCCTTGTCCACGTCGGTACGCCAGCGCAGCCCCAGCTGCTCGGCCAGGCGCACCCCGGCGTCGGCGCCGATCTTCTCCTCCAGCTGGACGAAGTACGTGTTCACCGACTTGCCGAACCCGGACCACATGGTCTGCCGGCCGGTCATCGCGCCGCTGGCGTTGGACGGGGCCCACCCGTCGTAGACGGCCGACTTGTACGTGTACGGCGAGTCGTACGCGGTGGACAGCGGCATCCCGGCGTTGAGCGCGGCGAGCATCGGGAACATCTTGAACGTCGAACCGGCCTGGTAGCCCGGGAGCGTCCCGCCGCCCAGCAGCGGCGCCACCGTGTTCGGATAGTTCGCCTTGACCTTCGGGCCGGCCTCCGGGTTCGAGCTGTTCGGGTTCTCGGCCAGGTCGAGCGAGTAGTTCCGGTTCACCGCCATCGCCTTGATCCGCCCGGTGCCGGGTTCGGCGACCACGATCCCGTTGGCGAACGGGCTGCCGGTGTTGTCCTTGGCCCCGACGTTCTTCTCCGCCGCCGCCTGGGTCTTCGGGTCGAGCGCGAGCACGATCCGGTAGCCGCCGCGGCGCAGCTTGTCCATCCGTTCCAGCCGGTTCTCGCCGAACGCGGGCTGGGAGCTCCACCAGTTCTTCAGGTAGTCGCAGTAGAAGCCCCAGCTGCGGTGCCCGCCGTCGATCGCGGCGCAGTCGTTCGGCGGGTCGGTCAGCTTCAGCTTGATCGGCTGGCCCTTCGCCGCGGCGGCGGCGTCAGGTGACAGGTAGCCGAGGCGGGCCATGTTGTCCAGCACGTAGTTGCGCCGGCCGGTGGCGTCCTTCTGGTCCGAGGTGATCGGGTCGTACTCCGACGGTGACTTCACCAGCCCGGCCAGCGTGGCCGCCTCGACCGGGGTGAGCGTGGCCGGCGTCTTGGAGAAGAAGATCTGCGAGGCGGCGTAGATCCCGTACGCGCGGTGGCCGAAGTAGGCCGAGTTGAGGTACCGCTCCAGGATCTGCTCCTTGCTCAGGTGCTTCTCGATGTCCAGCGCCATGCGCATCTCCTTGACCTTGCGCAGGCTGGTCTGCTGGGTGGCCTCCTGGACCTCCTTCGGCGTGGTCGCGCTGTCCCGCAGCGCCATCCGCACGTACTGCATGGTGATCGTCGAGGCGCCCTGGGAGACCCCGCCGGACCGGGCGTTGGAGACGAAGGCACGCGCCACGCCCTTCGGGTCGACGCCGTGGTGCTGGTAGAAGCGGTTGTCCTCGGCGGCGACGATCGCCTGCTGGATGTTCGGCGACATGCTCTCGATCTTGGTGTACTGCCGGTACTCCTCGTAGAACATGGTCAGCACCGTCTTGCCGTCCGGCGCGTAGACGTACGAGGTCTCGGCCGGCAGCGCGGTCTTGAGGATGCTCGTCTTCTGTTCGATCGCGTGCGCGGTGGCCTTGGCCCCGATGCCGGTGACGGCGACCAGCGGGTACAGGGCGGCGGCGACCACGATGCCGGCGATCAGCCCGGCGCGGAGAAGGGGAACGAGACGGCCAGCGGAAGCAAGGGGACGACTGCTCACGGGGTCAAGCTATGACATTTCCGATTCGGAAATGAGAAGAACTCATAAACTGGCGGACCGTGACGCGACCCACGCCGGGATGCGCTGTCCCGGGCGGCGGCTACCCGGCAGGATCGCGGACATGCCCGCAGCACCGACCGGGAGCGCCGCCGCGCTCGACGAGCCCGACCTGGGCCACCACGGGGACGCCGAGGCCACGCCCGGCCTGGTGGACCTGGCGGTGAACGTGCGCCGCGCCCCGATGCCGGACTGGCTGGCCGACCCGGTCGTCGCCGCGCTGGGCGACCTGGCCGCGTACCCGGACCCGGCGCCGGCCCGCGCCGCCGTCGCTCACCGGCACGGGCGACCCCCGGAGGAGGTACTCCTCACCGCCGGCGCCGCCGAGGGATTCGTCCTGATCGCCCGCGCGCTGTCCGGCGTCCGCCACCCCGTGGTGGTGCACCCGCAGTTCACCGAGCCGGAGGCCGCGCTGCGCGCCGCCGGGCACCGGGTCGACCGGGTGCTGCTCGACCCGGCCGACGGCTTCCGCCTGGACCCGGCCCGCGTCCCGGACGACGCCGACCTGGTCATGATCGGCAACCCCACGAACCCGACCTCGGTGCTGCACCCGGCGGACACGATCGCCGCGCTGGCCCGTCCCGGCCGGGTGCTCGTGGTCGACGAGGCGTTCGCCGACACCACCGCCGCGCCCGGCGTCGACGGCGAGCCCGAGTCCCTCGCCGGCCGGCGCGACCTGCCCGGCCTGGTGGTGGTGCGCAGCCTCACCAAGACCTGGGGCCTGGCCGGGCTGCGGATCGGCTACCTGCTCGGCGACGCCGCGCTGCTGGCCCGGTTCGCCGCCGCGCAGCCGCTCTGGGCGGTCTCCACGCCGGCGCTCGCCGCCGCCACCGCCTGCGCCGCGCCGGCCGCCGTCGCGGCCGAACGCGCCATCGCCGCCGAACTCGCCGCCGACCGCGACCACCTGGTGGCCCGCCTGTCCGGCCTGCCGGGGGTACGCGTGGCGGGGCGCCCGGCCGCCGCCTTCGTCCTGATCCACGTGGCCGGTGCCGCCGGGGTACGCGAGCGGCTGCGCGCGCACGGCTGGGCGGTACGCCGGGGCGACACGTTCCCCGGGCTCGGCCCGGACTGGCTCCGGATCGCCGTACGCGACCGGGGTACCACCGACGCGTTCATCGAGACGCTGGCACGGATCCTGGAGGCATGATGCTGGAGTCCACAGTCGCGGCGATCCGGCCGCTCGACGAGGCCGCCATGGCGGCGGCCCGCGAGTTGCAGGGACGGCTGACCAAGCCCGCCGGCTCGCTCGGCGCCCTGGAGCCGCTCTCGGTACGCCTCGCCGGGCTGGCCGGTGCCTGCCCGCCGCCGCTGCCCGAACCGGCCGCTGTGGCGATCTTCGCCGGTGACCACGGCGTGCACGCCCAGGGCGTGACCCCGTGGCCGCAGGAGGTCACCGCCCAGATGATCGCCAACTTCCTGGCCGGTGGCGCGGTGGTCAACGCGTTCGCCCGCCAGGCCGGCGCCTCGGTCACGGTGGTGGACGTCGGCGTCGCCACCCCGATCCCCGGCGCCGAGTCCGCCGACCCGGCCGGGCCGCGTCTGGTGGCCGCGAACGTCCGCCCCGGCACCCGCGACATGACGGTCACCGCCGCGCTGACCCGGGACGAGGCCCGTACGGCCGTCGAGACCGGCATCCGGGTCGCCGGTGAGCTGATCGACGCCGGGGCGGGCATCCTGCTCACCGGCGACATGGGCATCGGCAACACCACCCCGTCCGCCACGCTCATCGCCGCGTTCTCCGGCGTGGACGCGGAGGCGGCCACCGGGCGGGGCACCGGGGTCGACGACGAGACGTACGCCCGCAAGGTTGCGGTGGTGCGGGCTGCGCTGGCCCGGCACGAGCCCGACCCGGCCGACCCGCTGGGCGTGCTGGCGACCGTCGGCGGGCTGGAGCACGCCGCGCTGGCCGGCTTGATCCTCGGTGCCGCCGCGCGTCGGGTGCCGGTGCTGCTCGACGGCGTGATCGCGGTGAGCGCCGCGCTCGCCGCCGCCGCGTTCGCGCCCGACGCGGTGGGCGCCATGGTCGCCGGGCACCGCAGCGCCGAGCCGGGCGCCACGGCGGCACTGCGGCACCTCGGCCTGGAGCCGCTGATCGACCTGGGACTGCGGCTCGGCGAGGGCACCGGGGCGCTGCTCGCCCTGCCCGTGGTCACCGGCGCGGTCCGGGTACTGCACGAGGTGGCCACGTTCGACTCCGCCGGGGTGGCGGAGAAGTGACCGGACCGACGCCGCCCAGCCCGTACCCTCTGGGGTTGCGGCTGGGCGGGCGGCGCGTGGTCGTCGTCGGCGGGGGAGCGGTCGCCACCCGGCGGGTGCCCGCGCTGCTCGACGCCGGCGCGGACGTGCTGCTGGTGTCGCCCGAACTGACCCCGGCGCTGCGCGCGCACGTCGACGCCGGGCGGCTGCACTGGGAGCCGCGCCGGTTCGCCCCCGGCGACCTGGACGGCGCCTGGCTGGTCCAGGTGGCGGTGGACGACCGGGCCGCCGCCGCCGCGGTCAGCGCGGCAGCGGCCGAACGGCGGATCTTCTGCGTGCGCGCCGACGACCGCACGGCGGCCAGCGCGTGGACTCCGGCGGTGACCCGGCACGGCCCGGTCACCGTGGCGGTCCTCGGCGGCGGCGACCCGCGCCGGGCGATGGGCGTCCGCGACGCCGTGCGGGACCTGCTGGGCGCGCGGACCGGCCCCGGCTTCGCGCCGTCGCCCGAGGCGGAAGGCGCCGCCGGGGGACGGGTCGCGCTCGTCGGCGCCGGACCGGGCGACCCGGAGCTGATCACCGTGAAGGGGTGGCGGCTGCTCACCGAGGCCGAGGTGGTCGTCGCCGACCGGCTCGTGCCCGGCCTGCTCCTGGACGAGTTGCGCCCGGACGTCGAACTGGTCGACGCCTCCAAGATCCCGTACGGGCCGTCGCGTGCCCAGGAGGAGATCAACCGGATCCTGGTGGACCGGGCCCGGGCCGGCAAGGCGGTGGTACGGCTCAAGGGCGGCGACCCGTACGTCTTCGGCCGCGGTGGCGAGGAACTGCTGGCCTGCACCGAGGCGGGCGTGCCGGTGACTGTGGTGCCCGGCGTGACCAGCGCGATCGCGGTGCCGGAGGTGGCCGGGGTGCCGGTGACCCACCGGGGCGTGGCGCACGAGTTCACAGTGGTGTCCGGGCACCTCGCACCCGACGCGCCCGCGTCGCTCGTACGCTGGGACGCCCTGGCCGGGCTGCGCGGCACGCTCGTGATCCTGATGGGCCTGAAGAACCTCGCCGCCATCGCCGCGACCCTGATCGCGCACGGCAAGCCGGCGGACACCCCCGCCGCGGTGATCCAGGAGGGCACGACGGCGGCCCAGCGCACGCTGCGCTCCACGCTGGGCACGGTCGCGCAAGACGTCGAGACCGCCGCGCTGCGTCCACCCGCGATTGTGGTCGTAGGCGACGTGGTCCACGCCCTGACCCCCTGACGCGCGCGCCCGACGGCGCCCACGCCTGATGGCGCCGATCTTGCACTTAGCGCCCGCCATGCGCCCGTTATAGCCCCTTATGGCAGGGCGGTAAGTGCAAGATCGCCGGGGGAG
>NZ_RCVK01000234.1:0-110802 GCF_003667485.1 Micromonospora sp. BL1 | reverse complement strand
GTCCCCCGCCACGGAGGCCGACATGCCCGCTCCCCTGGTGAACCGCCGCTTCGTCCTGCGCACCACCGCCGCCACAGCCGTCGCGGCCACCGCCGGCGCCGCCGCCGGGCCCGTCGCCGCAGGCGGCACGGCACACGCCGCGTTGCCACCGGCCCGCCCCGACATCGGCGTGTCCGCGTACGCGTTCGACCCGGGCCAGGTACGGCTGACCGCCGGCCGCTGGCAGGACAACCAGAACCGTACGGTCGCCTACCTGCGCTTCGTCGACGTGAACCGGCTGCTCTACAACTTCCGGGCCAACCACCGCCTGTCCACCGGCGGCGCCGCCGCCAACGGCGGCTGGGACGCGCCGAACTTCCCGTTCCGCACCCACATGCAGGGGCACTTCCTGACCGCCTGGGCACAGGCGTGGGCGGTGCTCGGCGACACCACCTGCCGGGACAAGGCGCTCACCATGGTCGCCGAGCTGGCCCGCTGCCAGGCCAACAACGGCGCGGCCGGGTTCAGCGCCGGATACCTGTCCGGCTTCCCCGAGTCCGACTTCACCGCGCTGGAGGCCCGGACGCTGAGCAACGGCAACGTCCCCTACTACTGCATCCACAAGACGCTCGCCGGGCTGCTGGACGTGTGGCGGCTGATCGGCAGCACCCAGGCCCGGGACGTGCTGCTGGCGCTGGCCGGCTGGGTCGACCAGCGCACCGGCCGGCTCACCTCGGCCCAGATGCAGGCCATGCTCGGCACCGAGTTCGGCGGCATGAACGCGGTGCTCACCGACCTCTACCAGCAGACCGGTGACGGACGGTGGCTCACCGTCGCGCAGCGGTTCGACCACGCCGCCGTGTTCAACCCGCTCGCCGCGAACTCCGACCAGCTCAACGGGCTGCACGCCAACACGCAGGTGCCCAAGTGGATCGGCGCGGCCCGGGAGTACAAGGCCACCGGCGCCACCCGCTACCGGGACATCGCCGTGAACGCGTGGGCCATCACGGTCGGCGCCCACACGTACGCCATCGGCGGCAACAGCCAGGCCGAGCACTTCCGCGCCCCGAACGCGATCGCCGGCTACCTGCGCAACGACACCTGCGAGGCGTGCAACACGTACAACATGCTCAAGCTGACCCGGGAGCTGTGGCAGCTCGACCCGGAACGGGTCGCGTACGCCGACTTCTACGAACGCGCGCTGCTCAACCACATGATCGGCCAGCAGAACCCGGCCGACGCGCACGGCCACGTCACGTACTTCACCCCGCTCAACCCGGGCGGGCGGCGCGGTGTCGGCCCGGCGTGGGGCGGCGGCACCTGGAGCACCGACTACAACTCCTTCTGGTGCTGCCAGGGCACCGGGCTGGAGACCAACACGACGCTCGCGGACGCGATCTACTTCCACAACGACACCACGCTGACGGTCAACCTGTTCGTCCCCTCGGTGCTCACCTGGAGTCAGCGCGGCATCACCGTCACGCAGGCCACCTCGTACCCGGTCGGCGACACCACGACGCTCACCGTCACCGGTTCGGTGGGCGGCTCGTGGACCATGCGGATCCGGATCCCGGCGTGGACCAGCGGGGCGTCCGTCAGCGTCAACGGCGTCGCGGCGGGCATCGCCACCACGCCGGGCAGCTACGCCGTGCTGACCCGCGCCTGGACCTCCGGCGACACGGTCACGGTCCGGCTGCCGATGCGGGTCGCCACGGTGGCCGCCAACGACGACGCTGCGGTGCAGGCCGTCACGTACGGGCCGGTGGTGCTCTCCGGCAACTACGGCAACACCACGTTGAGCGGCCTGCCGACGCTGGATCCCGCCTCGGTCACCCGTACCGGCACCGGCAGTCTCGCGTTCACCGCCCGGGCGGACGGCGCCACTGTCAACCTCGGCCCGTTCTACGACGCCCACGGGCACAACTACACGGTCTACTGGCGGGTCGGCGCGGGCGCCGGCGGCGGGGAGGCGAGCTTCCGGCTCGCCAACGCGGCGAGCGGCCTGGTGCTCGGCATCCAGAACATGTCCACCGCCGACGGCGGGCTCGCGCTCCAGTGGGGCGACACCGGCACCGCCGACCACGACTGGCAGCTCGTCGTCGACGGGTCGGCGCTGCGGCTGCGCAACGTCAACAGCGGCAAGGTGCTGGGGGTGGAGAACATGTCCACCGCCGACGGCGCCCGGATCCTGCAGTGGGCGGACAACGGCACCGCCGATCACCTGTGGACCGTCGTCGACGTCGGCGACGGCAGCCACAAGCTGCGCAACGTGCACACCGGCAAGCTGCTCGGCATCTCCGGCGGCTCGACAGCCCAGGGCGCGTTCGCCGTGCAGGACCCGGACAACGGGAGCCTGGACAACCAGTGGCGGTTCCTGCCCAACGGGGCGCGGCGGATCCAGAACCTCGGCAGCGGGCTGGTGCTCGGCGTGCAGAACATGTCCACCGCCGACGGTGGCCTGGTCATCCAGTGGGGCGACACCGGCACCGCCGACCACCTCTGGACCGCGCTCGTGGACACCGGTGGCTACCTGCGGCTGCGCAACGGCAACAGCGGCAAGGTGCTGGGCGTCGAGGGCGGGTCGACAGCGGCCGGCGCCCGGATCGTCCAGTGGGCCGACAACGGCACCGCCGACCACAGGTGGCGGCTACGGCACGGCGGAGGCGGCTGGTTCCGGATCCAGTGCGCGAACGGGGGCCGGGTGCTCGGGCTCAGCGGCGGCTCCGGCGCCCAGGGCACGCAGGCGGTCCTCGCCGACGACACCGGGGCCGCGCACCAGCGCTGGCGGTTCCTGTAGATCAGGCGGTGACGGTGGGAGCGGTCCGGCCGCTCCCACCGTCACCGGGGCGTTCCCCGGGGTCAGGGTGTCAGGGCGTCCCCGGCGGGCGTCCAGGTCGACTCGTCCCGCACGTCGTCGGCGACGGTGATCCCCTCGGCGATCCGCAGCAGCTCGGCCTGGGGCAGCTGGCCGCCGACGCCCTCGGAGCTGACCTGGACCACGACACTGCCGTCGGCGCTCCAGACGTTGCAGAACCCGCCTCTGCGGGCCGCACCCGGATAGCACCTCGTCGCGCCGGGCTCCGGTGACTGGTTGGAGCTGGTGCTCGGCGTGACGAAGATGTGGAACCCGTCCCTGATCCCGCCCTCGACCGAGTCGAACGGCGCGGTCAGGCCCGAGGTGCGCAGGGGCGGCCTGGTGTACGTCGCGCCGCCGTAGTCACCGGCGCGGGCGGTGGCGATGCCGCTCAGGCCGGGCATGGCGTGCGTGCCCACCTGGAGCGGCACGTAACCCCGCGGCAGGTAGCCCACCGTGAACGGCAGCGGAGCCGGCGTCGGCCCGGCCGGCTTGAGGCCCGTGACCAGGCCACTCAGGTCGCGGAAGCTCGGCGTCGCTTCGTCGCCGGAGATCGCCGTGACGACTGCCCAGGCGTTTTTCGCGTATTGCCAGGCGAACAGCTTGTTGCCCCTTTCCGGCGGCTGGCTCGGGTCGAGGGCGTACGGCAGCGTCGCCTGCACCGCCCTGCGTCCGGCCACCATGACGTTCCGCCCGCCCTTGATCGCGGCCGGGGCGAAGGCGCCGGGCCGGTAGACGGTCAGGTAGGCCCAGAGGCTCGGCTTCGCCCCGGCGGCCGTCGTCTCCTGCTGCATCGACTCGGCCTCGTCCGCGGTGAGGGGCCTGTCGTTCGAGGTGTGCCGGTCGGAGTAGACGGGGGCGATCTGGTACGCGGTCGACACGACGATCGGGTCCTGCACGTGCAGCGTGCCGGCGTCGTACCCGGTGAAGGTGAAGGTGAACGGCGAGGCGTCCGGCCAGGGGCTGACGCCCGGACGCGGCGCCTCGGACAGCGTCGAGGAGGTGCGCCTCGCGTCCAGGACCGGCACCGTGATCGCGGAGGCGACCGCCACCGCGACGAGGCCCGCCGCGCCGGCTGTCGCGAACCGGTTCCGGCGGCGCCGCTCGGCGCGCCGCCCGGCCGCGACGATGTCGTCGACGGTACGGCCCATCGGCGGCTCGTCGCCGGTCACGGCGTCCACCAGTTCACGCAACTGCATTGGTCCACTCCCCTATCGGCATGCCGGTGAGATTGAGGTGTTCGCCGCCGAGTGACTCGCGCAGCTTCGCCAGCCCGCGGGAGACCTGGCTCTTGGCCGTGCCCACCGTGCAGCCGAGCACGGCGGCCGTGTCCTCCAGGCTCAGGTCCAGGTAGTGCCGCAGCACCACGGCGGCCCGCTGCCGCGCCGGCACGGTCTCGAGCGCCGCCCGCAGGCGCATCCGCTCGTCGGTCGTCGCCGCCGTGTCCCGCACCGTGACGTCCGGCACGGCGTCGCCGGCCGACCGCTCGCGCCGCCAGGGCCGGCGGGTCTCGTCGATCGCAGCCCGGTAGACCATGGTCTTGACGTAGAGATCGGGCCGCTCCAGCTTCCGCCAGCGTGGATAGAGCTTGACCAGCGCGTTGGCCACGGCGTCCTCCGCGGCGTGCCAGTCGCCGCAGGTCATGTACGCCAGCTTGCGCAGGGACGCCATCTGTGACGTCACGAACTCGCGGAACGCTTGTTCGTCTTCGGCTTTCAATCGACTGCCTCCTCGTGACGGAGGTAGAACGGCTGCGCCCGCCCGCGAAGTTGCACGGACCGCGGACCAATTTCGCCGCGCGTCCGGAGACCTCGGTCAGTACCGTCCCGGTGGCGGCACCGGCCACGAACGGATCATGGTCGCCACCAGCGCCGGATGGTCTGTCGCCCCGCGCATGTCCACCGCGCGGCGGCAGCAGATCGTCACGCCGCTCGACGCCACGATCTGCTGCCGGGCGCCGTCGTCGATCCGCCGGTAGCCGGCCGGCACGCAGGAGCGCACGTCCGGCGTGCCACCGGCACGCAGGTTCAGGTCACCGCCGACGACGGCCGGCGCGCTCCCGGCGTCGCCCCGGACGTCCGGCACCACCGCGCCGAGCAGATGTCCGCACTGGGCCAGCGCGACCTGGGCGCTGGTGTTCGCCAGGTGCGTGGTGCAGGCGTGGAGTCCGGCGGCCCGGACGCACAGCCAGACCCGTTCCTCCGGGTCGGCGAGGTCCTGCGCCGGGTAGGTCCCCCGGTGCACCGAGGGCCGGGCGTCACGGTCGTCGAGGCGGGTCAGCAGCCCGATCCCGTACGGCTCGCCGTTGTTGCACCGGGTGGGACCGCGGGAGGGGCGGTCACCGGCGGCCTGGAACGCGGACACCACCGTCCCACCGGCACGGGCGGCCCGCAGCGTCCGCTCCAGCGTCACCAGGTCGTCGCGGCAGATCTCGTTGAGCGTGACCACGTCGGGCGTCTCGGCGGCGATCACGTCGGCGGCCTGGCGGACGGCCCGGCCGGTGTAGCAGCCGGCCCGGCCGCTGTTGCACAGGTTCATCTGGAGCACCCGCAGCGTTCCCGTGCCGCTGGCGCCGGCGCCCGACGACCCGGCGGGCAGCCCGGCGACCACGAGCAGGCACACCGCGGCCAGCACCCGGCGGACACGCCGGGCGGGGCGGGTGGCCGGCTGCGCTGACAGCGGGGCTCCAACGGGTACGGGCGGCGGCGGGCGCCGGTGATCCTATCGCCGCAGCGCTCCCGTCGCCGCCTACCTCGGTACGGCCCGGAACCACGCCTCCCGGTCGTCCGGGTCGGGCCCGCGCCGGGGCAGCCTCGGCGGTTCCTCGCCGGTGACCGGCGCGTAGTGGTCGAAGGTGGTGGTCAGGACCGCCTCGCCGCCGGTGAGGTCGGGCAGGGCGGCGACGACCCGCGGCACCCGGGCGGACGGCAGGGTGCCGCTCACCTCCAGGTATCCGCCCGCGACGGCGGTGTCGTGGACGACCGCTCCGAGCCGGCCGAGCAGCGCCAGCACCGTCTCCACCGTGTGCCGGGGGAGGTTGACGTCGAACCGCTCGATCGGCTGGCACACCCGCGTACCGGCCTGCCGCAGCGCGGCGGCGACCACGACCGGGGCGAGGTGGCGGAAGTCCGCCGCCACCGTCGAGATCGACTTGTCGAACTTCTGGTGCGGCCGGCTCTGCCGGGGCCAGTACCGGGACGCCGTCATGGTGACGGTGCAGTCGGTGACCGGCCACCCGTGCCGGCCCTGCCGCAGCGCGGCCCGCACGCCCTCCTCGGTGGCGGCGACGAAGGCCGGCGGCAGCCGGCCCGGCTCGATCCCGGGACGGAACTCGATGCCGTGCCCGGCCGGGGCGGCCTCGATGCGCAACCCCAGCCCGGCCAGGTACGGGTTGCCGCGCTCCCGTACCCGCTCCTCGGCGGCGCCGGTGCCGGCGACCCGTTCGATGCAGGCGGTGAGCGTGCCGGAGAACCGCACCCGGACGCCGTACCGGTCCTCCATCAGGGCTGCGAGGACCTCCTTCTGGACCTCGCCGTGCAGGCGGATCACCGCCTCGGCCTGCTGCTCGTCGAGGCGCAGGTCCACGAGCGGGTCCTCGTCGGCCAGCTCGGCCAGTCCGGCGAACATCGCCAGGCGCTGCTCCGGTTCGACCGGCTCGACGACCGCCTGCCGGGTCGGCGGCGGGAACCGGTAGCCGTGCCGCCGCGGCGGGTCGCCGATGTGCTGGCCGATCCGGGCCGACACCCCGCGTACCGCCGCGATCTGCCCGGCGGAGACCGACCCGCGCACCAGCATGCCCTCGGGCTCGATGACGGCGATCTCGGTCACCGGTTCCGGACGGCCGCCGGGCAGCCGCACCCGGTCCCGCACCCGCAGCCGCCCGGACCACAGCCGCAGCCAGACGCGCCGGCCGTGCCCGTCCCGGTCGACGGCGAAGACGGTGCCCGCCGGCGGGCCGTCCGGCGCGTCGCCGTACGGCAGCAGGTCGGCCAGGACGTCGCACAACTGGCGTACCCCGGCGCCGGTGATCGCCGAACCGCACACCGCGGGGACCAGCTCGGCGCGGCGGACCGCGCGGCGGAGCGCCCGCCGGACGTCGCGGACGCGCACCGGCCGGTCGGTCAGCCAGCGCGCCGCCACCGCGTCGTCGACCTCGGCCACCTCCGCCACCACGGGTTCGGCGTCGAGGTCCACGGCCTGCACCCGGGCCTCGCGGCGGCCCTGGCCGGTGACCGTGCCGAGAAGCACCGGCCGCGCTCCGAGCCGGTGCCGCACCTGGGCCGTCACCCGGTCCACGTCGGCGCCGCCACGGTCGACCTTGTTGAAGAAGAACACGGTCGGTACGCCGATGCGGCGCAGCGCCCGCCAGATCGCAACGGTCTGCGGCTGGACGCCCTCCACGCTGGACACCACGAGCACGGCGGCGTCGAGGACGGCCAGGGACCGCTCGACCTCCGCGATGAAGTCGGGGTGGCCGGGGGTGTCGAGCAGGTTGATGCTCAGGTCGCCGATGGTGATCGACGTGACGGCCGCGCGGATGGTGATGCCGCGGCGGCGTTCCAGGTCCATCGAGTCGGTCCGGGTCGTGCCGGCGTCGACGCTGCCCGGCTCGGACACGGCGCCCGCCTCGTAGAGCAGGCGTTCGGTCAGGCTGGTCTTTCCGGCGTCAACATGCGCGACGATTCCGAGGTTCAACAGGGCCAAGGCGGAGCTCCACGGTAGGACGGGCAAGGGTCCGAAGCGTGGAAGCTGCTCGCATCGTCTCTCCTGGTGATCGTCGTCGTGGCGGCGCTCGCCGCCGGTGTGCAGTCCTACCTTGCCCGCCCGCGGCGGTCGCCACCACCGAATTCGGTCCGGCTCAGCGCACGGGCGCGGCCGTATTCGGCCAGGGCGTGGAAGGCGGCCTTGGGCGTCCACGAGCCGTCCGGCAGCACGCGCACGATCCCCCGTGCCGCCAGGTCGTAGTCGTGCCCGGGGTCGCCGGTGGTCGGCAGGTGTCGGTTCGCGAACGTGTACACGAACGCCGCCTCCGCCCCGCCGGCCTCGTAGTCGCGCAGCAGGTCGACGAGGTAGCGTGCCTGGCCGTCCTCGTCGCGCTCCAGTTCCGCGGTGAGCTTCGCCGCACGGCCCTGCTCGTCGTAGGCCACCGGCTCCGTCGCGCCCGCGACATCGGCCGCGCCGCGGAACGTGCAGCAGCCGAACTCGGTCGCCGCGTACGGCTTGCCCTGCCCCACGGCCGCCGCCAGGGACTGCGGGAACACCGCGGAGTTGGTCGCGTCGCGGTAGCCGGCGTCGCTGGCGACGATGTCGAAGGCCGTCCAGTCGACGTCTTCGAGCGGGATCGAGGCGTACCCGACGGGGCCGCCGAAGCGCTCCCGCACCGCGGGTACCGCTTCCGCGAGGAAGTCCCGCACCGCGGCCCGCGCGGCCGGGACCGCCTCCCGCATCCGCATCGGGTCGGTGAACACCGCCATGCGCTCGGCCAGGTCACGGCCGGGCAGGAAGCCGTCGGTGAACAGGGAGATCTCGGAACCGGTGAGGTAGACGACCGGGGCGCCGTCACGCCGCAGCCGCTCGGCCCGCTCGGCGCCGTCGAGCAGGAACGCCATGAGACCGTCGCGGTCCAGGCCGTTGGTGAACGGGCAGTACCACACCTCCAGCCCCGTTTCGGCCGCCAGCCGCGCGGTCAGCTCCAGCCGGTCCTGCACGCCGCCGGTGACGCGGACCGCGTCGCAACGCAGCTCGTCGCGGATGACACGCAGGTCGCTGCGCACGACGTCGGGGTCGAACGGCTCGTGGGTGGTGGATCCGGCGCTGACGAAGCCGGTGTCGTAGTTCATGCCGAAGACGCGCATCGAGAACTCCACTCTTAGGGTACGCGCCGTACCCTATAAGGTACGCCGCGTACCCTGCAAGGCATGAGCAGGAGGCGACGGGGCGAGGAACTGGAACAGGCGATCCTGCGGGCCGCGGCGGAGGAACTGCGCGAGTCCGGATACGCGGGGATGACGATGGACCGGGTCGCCGACCGCGCCGGGACCAACAAGAACGCCATCTACCGCCGGTGGCCGCACCGGGCGGCGCTGGGCGTCGCGGCGTACCGCCACCTGTCCGACGCGGCCATGCCGGACCCGGACACGGGCACGCTGCGGGGCGACGCGCTCGAGATGCTCCGGCTGGCGAACGAGACGTGGTCGTCCCCGCACGGGGCCGTCCTGCGCGGCCTGCTCGCCGCCGCCGCCGACGACCCGGAACTGCTCACGCTCATGCGCGAACGGTCCGGCGCCGACACCATGGACCGCGCCTGGATCGGGATGCTGGAACGGGCCGCGGCCCGGGGCGAGGCGCCGGCGGCGGCCGTCCGTCACCGGGTGGCGACGGTACCGATGATGCTGCTGCGCGCCGAGTACGCGATGCGCGGCGTCCCCTCCGTCCCCGACGAGGTGCTGGTCGAGATCGTGGACGAGGTGTTCCTGCCCCTGGTACGCGGTCGCGGCTGACGCCACCGTTCACCGGCGGGCCGCCCTCCGCCGGACCCACCAGACCCGCGACGCCACAGCGGCGGCGATCAAGGTCAGCAGAATTCACTCCCCGATACCCAGTTCCCGCTCCAGATACCGGTAGGAGGCGGCTCGGCCGTACCAGCGCTCGAAGTGCAGGTCGTCGAAGTGGATCGCGCCACGGATGTGGTGGCCGGTGCTGCTGACCGTCACCACGCGAGCCGGGCACCGGCAGCATCAGGTCCAGCAGCAGCCCGGTGAGCGCGAAGTGGCCGAGGTGGTTGGTGCCGAACTGGAGCTCGAAGCCGTCGCGGGTGGTCCTCCTCGGCGCGCTGCCCCGCGACTGACCGGCTGCCCCGCGGACCACCGGCCGGCGGGGAAGCCGGACCGTCAGCACCAGGTCAGCGTCGAGTTGACCCGCGTGACGTTGCTGATCGTGTTGTTCGCCCCGCCGCACGGGCTCTGGGTGATGTTCGTGTTGGTGACCGTCAGGTTCTGGAAGCGGATGCCGGAGGAGATCGGGAACTCGGCCCGCGAGGCGATCCGCACCTCGCCGCCGCCGGTCACGGTGCCGGACACCCCGGCGATCGTGACGTTGTAGCAGTTCTCCACGAGGATCGAGTTGTTCCCGGTGTTCGAGATCGTCACCCGGTCGATGACCGCGCCGCCGGACTCCGACACGCAGAAGACCCCCCGGCCACCGCCGGACGCGATCACGGTGCCGACCCGGATGTTCGTCGGGTACGAGCTGCCGATCCGGCCGTTGCGGTTGGCCATCCGGAACGCCGCGTACCCGGTTCCGGTGCCGGCGCCCTGCGCGTCGACGGTGCCCACTGTGGCGTTGATCGTGTCGTTGAGCAGCAGACCGGAGTAGCCGGTGTTGCGCGCGGTGACGGTGCCGATGGTCAGGCCGTCCACGCCGTACGTCTCCACGCCGTGCGCGCCCGTGCCGGACACGTACACGGTGTCGATGCGCACGTTGCGCACCTTGACCGCCCGGTCACCGCCGTGGTTGTCGATCCGCACCCCCAGGCCGCCGGACAGCCGCATGTCGATCTGCCCGAGCGTCAGGTTGTTCACGTTGCGCATGAAGATCCCGTACAGCGGCGCCCCGGTGAGGGTCAGGTTCTGCACCTCGACGTCGGTGGTCCCGCGCGAGTAGACGGGCGCGTAGTCGCCCGATCCCGAGCCGGTCACGTTGATCGTGCCGCAGACCGCGAGCGTCGTGTACGACGGCAGCGACAACCGCGACCCGGCGCTCATCGAGCCGGAGCCGCGCACCACCACCCGCTGCCTGGCGGTCCGTCC
The DNA here is from genome assembly GCF_003667485.1 of Micromonospora sp. BL1. Lineage (NCBI taxonomy): Bacteria > Bacillati > Actinomycetota > Actinomycetes > Micromonosporales > Micromonosporaceae > Micromonospora > Micromonospora sp. BL1. Next base: position 100,161 of record NZ_RCVK01000234.1, on the reverse strand, counting down.
TGCCGAGAGCGAGTTCACCGCGGCCTGCATCGCGGCGAGCATGTCCCCGCCCGAGTACACCGTCGACGACCCGTTGCGGGCCGTCCAGGTGCCGCCGTTGAGCACCGCCTCGGCCTGGTAGGAGCCGCTGCCGCACCCGGTGGACGGCGGCGGGGTGGTCGGTGTGCCGCCGGTGCCCACCCGGACCATCTGCCACTGCTGGTTGGTGCCGTTGAGGTCGGCGTACTGGCTGACCCGGGCACCGTCGGCGGTCGACCGTTCCCAGACCTCCAGGGCCTTCCCGGAGTGCCGGTTGATCAGCCGGATGTAGCCGCTGTCCGAGTCGCGCACCTGGAACTGCTGGTTGGCGGCGTCGAGGTCGGGCCACTGCCGGTACTCCGCGCCGTCGGCGACGTTCCACTCCCACAGGTCGACCACCTTGCCGCTGTGGCGGGCCCTCAGGCGGTAGTAGCCGCTGCCGGAGGAGACGAACTGGAACTGCTGCCACTCGCCGTCGTTGCGGGACCACTGCTGGATCGCCGCGCCGTCGCTGGTCGAGGTGTCCCGGACGTCGAGGACCTTGCCGCTGTTGCGGTTGACGAGCACGTACCAGGCGCCGGTGTCGATGGTGGCCGCCTGCGCCGAGGGCGCGGCCACCACGGCGGCGCCGGCCACGGCGGCCAGCGCCGCCACCAGGGCCAGCGCCAGGCCGGCGCGGCGCCGGCCCCGTGGGGCGCCGGGCGGTGCCGTCACTGCGGGGTTGAGCATCGTTCGACCTCCGGGAAAGGGGTACGCCGAGTCCGGCGCAGCGGTTGTCGGGCGCCTACTCCAGGTGGAAGGTGGCGGCGCCCCGGTCCGCGCCGGTGCCCACCGTTTCGAGCTGGAGCAGTCCGTCCCGATGGCGGACGTACCGGCCGGGGTAGTTCTGCGACTCCAGTGAGAGACCCTCGGCGGCGGCCAGCCCCGGCCGGCGCTGGAAGCTCGCGTCGCCGTCGAACAGGGCCGAGCCGTCGTCGCGTTCGACGTAGAGGGCGAAGGCCCGGTGACGCAGGTAGTAGCCGGGGAAGTTCGTCGACTCCAGCGAGACCGATCCGGCGCCGGCGAGGCCGGGGACGATGCGGAACTGCGAGTCGGCGAGGTTCGTGACGTTCGGCTCGACCCGGCCCCGGTAGTCGTAGTGCCGGATGTAGCTCCCGGTGAGATCGTGCGAGCGCAACCGGACCGGGGTGGCCCCGTCGGGCACGGGGATGCCGAGGTTCGGCGTGCCGTCGGTGTTCCAGTACAGCTTCTGGATCCTGGTCCGCCGGTTCGGGTCGTCGAGCGGGTCGCCGCTGATGTCCCGGTAGTTGCGGTCGTGGTAGACCAGGATGTCGCTCTGCCCGTCCTCGGAGACGGTGAAGGAGTTGTGGCCGGGGCCGTACTGGCCGGTGGCGGCGTTGCTGGCGAACACCGGAGTGGGGCTCTTGCTCCAGGAGGCGGCGTCGAGCAGGTTCGCGCCGGCCGACGCGGTGAGCATGCCGAGGCAGTAGTTCGCGTCGGTGGCGCTGGCCGAGTACGTGAGGAAGACCCGGCCGTTTCGCTGGATCACCGCCGGTCCCTCGGCCACCCGGTAGCCGCGGGTCTCCCAGTCGTACGCCGGCACGACCAGCCGGGCCACCGGGCCGGTGATCTGCCACGGTTCGGCGCCCATCCGGGCGAGGTAGACGTTGGAGTTGGTGGAGATGCCCGGCTCCTGCTGGGCCCAGGTCAGATACCGCACCCCGTTCACCACGAACGTCGAGGCGTCCAGGCTGAACGTGTCCCACGGCGTGGTGATCCGGCCGCGTTCGGTCCACGAGCCGGTCAGCGGGTTGGCGCTCGCGTTCTCCAGCACGTACATCCGGATCCGCCACACGTCGTCGGTCCGCCCGGCGGCGAAGTGGACGTACCACCTGCCGTTGATGAAGTGGATCTCCGGAGCCCAGATGTGGGCGCCCATCTCGCCGCTGGTGTGCCGCCGCCAGATCGTCGTCTCGGTGGCGGTGGCCAGCCCCTGCAGGGTGGTGGCGCGCCGGAGCACGATCCGGTCGTACTGCGGCACCGTCGCGGTCATGTAGTAGTAGCCGTCGGTGTGCCGGACGATGTGCGGGTCGGCGCGCTGGTTCACCAGCGGGTTGGTGTGGTTCACCGCCGGCGCCGCCTGTGCGGGGCCGGGAACGGTGAGGCCGGCCGAGGTGGTGAGCAGCGCGAGCGCCGCGGCCAGGATCGGCCGCAGACGCCGGTGGGCCGGTTCGCCGATACGGCGGCGGGCCGGGTGGAGGAAGTGCCGAGGCGACATGTGCGCCCTCCCAGGTGGCCGGTTCAGTACACGTAGGGCCAGGCAGCGGCGTCGTAGCCGATGCGGTTGACGCCGAGCAGCGACGCACCGTCGTCAACGTAGTAGTGGTAGAAGAGGACGTCGCCGTCGGTGTCCGCGAGCACGGCCTGGTGGCCGGGGCCGTGGACGTTGCCGTGCGAGGCCAGGATCTGCGTGCCGCCCCCGGCGAGCATGTCCCGGCCCGCGCGGTCCACGAACGGCCCGGTGGGGCTCGCCGAACGACCGACCATGATCCGGTACGTGCTGGCGGCGCCCTGGCAGCAGCGGTCGAACGAGACGTACAGGTAGTACCAGGAGCCGCGCTTGACCAGGACCGGCGCCTCGATGCCGGGGCCGTAGGCGGCCACGCTGTGCATGGTGCTGCCGAGCCGGCGCCCGGTGGCCGGGTCGATCGGGATCATCTTGATGCCGGACCAGAACGAGCCGAAGCTGAGCCACCAGCGGCCCTGGTCGTCGACGGTGAGGTTCGGGTCGATGGCGTTGAAGTCGTCGGTGGTCCGCGACTCGACCACCAGTCCCTCGTGGACCCAGCTCCCGGAGTCACCGGTGGTGCTGGTGGCCAGGAAGATCGCCGAGCGGTTGGAACCGAACGTCGACGCCGAGTAGTACAGGTGGTAACGCCCGTTGCGGTACGACAGGTCCGGTGCCCAGAGGTTGCGCGCACCGCCGGTGTACGTGCTGGTCCACGGCGCGCCACCGGGGAAGACGGCGCCCGCGTTGCGGAAGGTGACCCGGTCGGCGGAGGTCTTCAGCGCGACGTTGTCACCGGTGTGCGCGACGAGGTACGTGCCGTCGGGCCGCTTGACCACGGTCGGGTCGTGGACGCCGACGTCGCCGGACACCCGGCCGGGCTGCGGGTAGGCCGGTGCCGGGGTGGTGGGCGCCGGGGTGGGCGTGCCGCCGCCCAGCCGGATCAGCTGCCACTGCTGGTTGGCGCCGTCGAGATCGGCGTAGCCGGCCAGCCGGCCGCCGTCGGCGGTCGACCACTGCCACACGTCGACGACCTTGTTCCACTGCCGGTTGACGAACCGCACGAACCCGCCCGCGGAGTCCTGCAACCGGAACTGCTGGGTGGCCGACGAGCGGTCGGTGCTCTGCACGAGCTGGGTGCCGTCGCCGCCGGCCGGCAACTCCAGCACCTTCCCGCTGTGCCGGGACCGCACCTTGTAGAACCCGCCGCCGGCGTCCACGAACTGCCACTGCTGCACCGCGAGGTCGTTGCGCGTCCACTGGTTCACCGGCGCGTTCTCCGCCGTCGACCAGTCGTACAGGTCCATCGCCTTGCCGCTGTGCCGGTTCACGACCACGTACGACGCGGACGTGTCGACCGTCGCCGCCGACGCCGGGGGCGTCCCGGCCACCACCCCCGCGGCGAGGACCAGCGCCGCCGACACCACGACCGCCGCCGTCCGCGTCCTCCGAGCGGTCCCTGTCACCGAGAACCTCCTGCGCCTGGTCGTCACCGGCCGGCCGCGGCGGCTCGCCTCACCCGTGACGCTCGTGGCAACGGCATTACCTTCAAGTTACGGCAATGTTCTCGTTAACATAGACGGGTGTCAAGGTATTCATTCCGGGTCGGCCGTCGCGTCCACGATGGAGACGGGCGTGCCCAGCTCCACCGTCCGGGACACGGTGCAGAGCCGGTCGTGCGACTGCCGCAGGGAACGTGGCAGCATCTCGCGGGCCCGGTCGCCGTCCGCACCGTCCGGGAACGTCACCGCGAACGTGACGGTGAGGTTCTCCATCCGGTTGCCGGCCTCCGGGTCGCGGATCTTGTCGCCGCTCACCGTGACGGCGAACCGGGTCGGTTCGGCGCGCCGGCTGGTCACGTGGTCGACGTCGACAGCGGTGCAGCCGCCGAGGGCCGCCAGCAGCAGTTCCACCGGCGTGAAGGTCGCGTCCTCCCCCGTACCCATCGCAAGCTCGCCGCCGCGGGCGTTGCGCGCCACGTATCTGCCCACGCTGGTGCGCTCGATCTCCACCGACCGGAAGGTGTCCTCACTCATGCCACGAACCTACCGAAAAGCGTTCCGCGAACGTGCGGTACACCGGAGTGCCCGGCAGCCCGTCGCGAACGGCGAACACCACGAGGTCGAACCGGTCGACCACCCGGAGCGCGTCGGCGAACGCGCCCGCCACAGTGGCCGGGTCGTTCCGGAACACCCCGCACCCCCACGCGCCCAGCACCACGGTCCGGTGCCCGTGCGCGGCCGCGACCTCCAGCACCCGCCGGGCGCGCCGTGCCAGCACCGCCGGCACATCGGCGGCGCGGTCCGGCTGGTTGCGCAGGATCGCGCCCAGGTTCGGCGCCGCCGCGGTCAGGAAGGAGGTGGTGTACGGCCGGTCGAGCAGGTTGCCCTTGTCGTCGCGGAACACCGGCACGCCCGGGGAGTGGACGACCCGGTCGCTGTACCGCAGGTCCCGCTGCGCCCGGTGGAAGGCGTAGAACTCCGGCGCCGCGAGCAGGCACGGGTAGAGCGCCGACGAGCGGGCGATGCTCTCCTCCTGCGCCTGCGCCCCGCCCAGGAACCCGCCACCCGGGTTCTTCGCCGACGCGAACACCAGGCACGCCGCGCCGGACCCGAGCCGGTGGGCGGCCTGCAACGTCGACTCGTACGTCACCTCCACGGCGCCGGCACCCGGCCGCGCGCCATCGAGGTGGAGGACTTCGTCGGGCAGGTGCTCGCGGGTGCCGGCGACCGCGGCGCGTACCGCCGCCCCGATCTCGACGTCGTCACCGGCGTCGTTGCGATAGCGTCCGGCTTCGGCGATCGCGACCGTCTGCCGGGCGATCTCGCGGAGACGGCCGCTCATCGGGCATACCCGTCGATGTCGTGCATGATCGGCAATCTAGGCAGTCCGCACCGTGGCAGCAACCGATTAGCCACCGGCGGCGGCCTCGCGAGCGTCGACGTCGATCGACGCCGGGCAGCCGTCGCTGCTCTCGGGGGCGGGTCGCGCGACCCGTCCGCCACAGGGCATAGTGGCCCGCGGCTCCATCGACCGATGTTGCCCGCTCTCGGCGAAGGTGGTGGGAAGTGACGACGCGCTCACGTGTCCGACGGGCCCGGGCGGCCGTACTGGCCGTGCTGGCCGCAGGGGCGCTCGCGGTGGCGGCGGCACCGGCGACGGCCGCGCCGGAGACGGTGAGCATCCTGAGCGTGTCGGCGGAGAACGTGAAACCCCGCGAGACGGTACGCGTGCAGTTCCGCGTCACCAACAACGGACGCCGGGCCGAGACGGCGATCGTGGTGGTGGGCGGCGGCCTGCGGTGCGCCACCGGCTGCCGGGCGGAGCCGAATCTCGGTCCCGGCCAGAGCCGGACCTTCGACGCGACACTCGTCGCCCCGGATGCCCGGCCGGGCGAGACCACCGGGCTCAACATCTCGGTCGGGGTGCGGCTGGCCGGGCAGAACAGCTACGCCTACAAGATGGTCTACGTCCACGGGGCGGGTGCCTCGCCCACCGGCGGGGCCTCACCGGCGGCCGGGGTGAGCGGGGTCTCCGGCCGGGTCCGCGACGCCGACGGGAAGGCGATCGGTGGCGCCGACCTGACCATCCGGGACAGCGCCGGTCACGAGTACCGGACGACCAGCGACCGCAGCGGTCAGTTCTCGATCACCTCCAAGGCCGGCCGGACGATCGCGGAGGGGTCCATCACGGTCCGCGCGTCCATGGACGGCTACCGCACCGCCCGCGCGACCGTGCGGGGCCGGGCCGGTGACGTCGCCACCGTACGGCTGACCCTTGCCGCGGTGGCCACGCCGGCCACGGCGTCGCCGTCCCCGGCCGAGGAGGCGAGCCCTCTCGCCGCGGCGGCCGACGACGACCTTCCCGCGGCCGCGCCGCCCACGCTCGAGGCCGCCGGCGAGGAGAGCGGCAGTACGTCGATGTTCCTCCTGGGCGGCCTGCTGGTCGCCGCGGGCCTGGGTGCGCTCGCACTGGTGCTGGTGCGCCGGAGGAACGCACCGGGCGCGGTGGCGGCTCCCCCGGCGACCCGGCTGCCGGCCGGCGGTGACCTGGCCGACGCGCCGACCGCGATCCTGCACCTCGGGCCTCCCGGCGGCGGGCCGGAGAACGCGTTCCACGATCCGGCGCTCACGTACCGGCGCCGAGCTGCCACATCCGAAGGTTCCTGATCCGCGACGCCCGGCCCGTGGTGCCCGGCGATCGCGTCCGGGGAAGGCGCACCGTGAAGCGGGCTCCCCGGCCCGTCCGGCCCTCCGCCTCGATCGTGCCGTGGTGACTCGTCACGACCTCCTGGAGCAGGGCCAGTCCCAGGCCGAAGCGGCGCTCTCCGGAGCCCGCGCCGCGGTGGAACCGGTCGAAGATCCGCCGGGCGTCCGCCTGGTCGAAGCCCTTCCCGGTGTCGGCGATCACGATCTCGGCGACGTTGTCGACGGCCCGGAGCGTCACGTCGATCCGGCCGCCCGCGGGCGTGTGGGCCAGTGCGTTCGCGAGCAGTTCGCCGACGACCCGGCGCAGGGCCGACTCGACACCCGGCACCGGCAGCGGGCCGGCGGGGGTGTCCAGGGTGAGGGTGACCTGGCGCTCGGCCGCACGTTCGGCCTCGGCGGCGAGCGTCGCGCCGATCAGCGAGGTGAGGTCGACCGGCGGGTCCGGTTCCCGGTCGGCGGGAGCGGCGGCGAGACGGGCCGAGAGCAGCAGGTCGTCGACGATCTCGCCGAGCCGGCGGGTGGTGCCGATCAGCCGTTCCAGGTCCTCCCGGTTCGTGGCGGCGCCGTCGTGGCGCGCCCGCCGCGCGATCAGCTGGGCCCGGGTGTGCACCTGGGCGATCGGGGTTCGCAGTTCGTGGCTGGCGTCCGCGACGAACCGGCGCTGCCGGGTCAGGGCCTCCGCGAGTGGTGCGACGGCTCGACGGCCGACGACCGTGCCGGTCAGCACGGCGGCGAGCAGCCCGACCACCGCCGCGAGGCTGAACGCGAGCAGGAGGTGCCGGCGGTCGGACAGCTGGAAGCGGGCGTCGAACACCGCCTGGACCACACCGTCGCCGCGGGCCTCGGTGCGGACGTGGTAGGTCGTGCCGTCACGCGTGACGGTGGTGATCTCGGTGGCCCCGGTGGCCGCCACCGTGGCCAGCGCGTCGTGCAACGGGAAGCCCGGTGGTGGCGGGTTCGCGCCGGTGTGCACCGTGGTGCCCTCGTACTCGAAGATCCAGCTGCAGGCGGGCGGGCCGGCGATGGTGCCGTGTGCGGTGCCCCACGCCAGCTCACGCTGGATCTGCGCGTTCTGGCCGCGGACCAGGACCGCGTAGGAGATGCCGCCCGCCAGCAACAGCAGGGCGCCGATGGTGAGGCCGACGAACAGGCCGATCCGGAGCCGGGTCCGCCGCACGATCGTCTGCTCGGCCGCCTCCATCAGAGCGTGCCGAGGCGGTAGCCGAGGCCGTGCACGGTGCGTACCGCCCCACGGCCGAGTTTGCGCCTCAGGTAGTAGACGTAGGTGTCGACTATCGACGCCGCCGCGGCCTCCTCGAAGACCTTGCGGCGCAGCACCGCGCGGGGATGCACCGTGTTCGGCCGGGCCGCCAGCACACGCAGCAGCTCGAACTCACGGGTGGACAGGGCCACCCGGGTGCCGTCGGGCAGCACCGCTTCGCGTGGCCCCAGGTCGAGCACCCCGGCACCGATGCGCAGCACGTCGGTCGGCTCGGGCGTACGCCGGCACAGCGCCCGCACCCGCGCGCTCAGTTCGTCGAGGTCGAAGGGCTTGACCAGGTAGTCGTCGGCGCCCGCGTCCAGCCCGGCGATCCGGTCGTCGACGGTGCCGAGCGCGGTGAGCATCAGGGTCCGGGACGGGACCGCCCGGGCGCGCAGCCGGGCGACCAGGTCGAGGCCGTCGAGCGCCGGCAGCATCCGGTCGATGACCATCACGTCGTACGAGCGGGTCAGCCCGAGATGCAGCCCGCGCTGGCCGTCGAAGGCCCGGTCGACCAGGTAGCCTTCGTGCCCCAGCGTCTCGGTGAGCATCTCGGTCAGATCCGCGTCGTCCTCGACCAGCAGCAGCCGGTTCGATCTTCCGCCCCGCATGTGTTAACGATCTCATAGATGCCGGTCGATGCAACCATCGGTATTTGCATCTTCAACTATCTGAAACCGCCAGCGCGGGCGCGCGGACGTCGTCGGGCCGTTGCGCCTCCCGCCGCTCGATCCAGCTCAGCGCCGGCGTCGTCATCAGCGTGGTGACCAGCGCGACCAGCACCAGCACTGTGAACAGGGACGGGTTCACGATGCCCGCCTCCAGTCCCACGTTCAGCGCGATGAGCTGCATCAGGCCGCGGGCGTTCATCAGCGCGCCGACCCGCAGCGCCACACCGGACGGCTCACCGCGGAGCCTCGCCGCCGCCCAGCAGGCACCGAACTTGCCGGCGATCGCCACCGCCACGCAGGCCAGCGCGAACAGCAGCACCGGCAGCGAACCGAGCAGCCCGAACTCCGTCCGCAGCCCCGAGTAGGTGAAGAACAACGGCAGGAAGAGCGTCGCGGCGACCGGGGTGAGCGTGTCCACGACCCGGTCGGTGTTGTCGGTGCGGGGCATCACCACGCCGACCGCGAACGCGCCGAAGACCGCGTACAGCCCGATCTCGTCGGTGTACCAGGCGACCAGGAACAGCAGGGCCACGGTGCCGAGCAGCCGGGCGCGGTCGTTCAGGGCGCGGTGGGTCATCAACGTGGAGGTGACCGTACGCCCGCCGAGCCAGAGCACCAGTCCGAACAGGACCGCCCCACCGGCGGTGACGATCGCGGGACCGGCCTCGCCGGAGGCGAAGGCCAGGACGGCGGCCAGCATGATCCAGGCGGCCATGTCGTCGATCGCGCCGCTGGCCAGGGAGAGCGTGCCGTGCCGGGTGCCGGCGTGCCCGTGCTCGGTGATGATCCGGGCCAGCATCGGGAACGCGGTGATGGCCAGCGCGACGCCGACGAACGCGGCCGAGACCCCGAGTGACGTCCCGTCGGCCTGGATCGGCACGGCGCCCGCCGTCACCAGCACCAGCAGCACCCCGAGCACGAGCGGCGCGGTGACCCCGGCCAGGGAGATCACGCCGGCGGTGCCGGCCAGCCCGGTGACCCGGTGGGCGCTGAACGCGTACCCGGCCTGGAACATGAACAGCACCAGTCCGACCTGACCCACCACGTACAGGACCGGCAGCAGCGGGGCCGGGAACAGGGCGTTCTGCACGTCCGGCAGGAGGAGCCCGAGCAGCGACGGGCCGAGCAGCACGCCGGCGAGCATCTCGCTCACCACGGCGGGCTGGCCCGCCTTGCCGAGCAGCCAGGCGACCCCCTTGCAGAAGATCAGGATCACCGTGACCGCGATGAAGAACCGCGGCGCCAGCTCCGTTGGTGTCATCGGACCGCCCTCTCGAAGTAGTCGGTGCACAACCGCTGCCGGCGGGCGTCGAGCACCATCCAGGTGCCGAACACCAGTTGCCGGACGCTGCGGCCCACGTCCGCCCACCGGTCCCGCGACCGCATCGCGGCCAGCCGCAGCCGCCCCGGACCGGTGCACCCGGCCGGAGTCAGATACGCCGGGCCGCGGCTGGGCAGCGAGCGGGTGTGCGAGGCCGAGGAGGTCAGGACGTACCGGCGCAGCACCTCGCGGGTCGCGGCGCGCAGCATCACCGGCGCGACGCCGCGGGCCGGGCAGGCCCGGTTCGCGGTGACGCCGTACGGAATGAAGTGCGCGTCGCCGCGCCTGAGCGTCAGCCACCGGTCCGGGTCGAACCGGTCGTCCCCGGCGGCCCCGCCGCGGTGGAACGCCAGGTAGTTGAAGAGCAGCACGGTCCCGGCGGGCAGGGACACGCCGGTGGGCAGCGTGATCGGCGCCGACGTGATCCGGTGCGCCACGCCGAAGAGCGGATGCACCCGCAGCGTCTCGTCGATCACCCGGTCCAGTGCCTCGTCGTCGTCGAGTCCTCGCTGGAGGCCGGGATGTGTGGCGAGGGCGAGCAGCACGTGCGCCATCGCCTCGGACATCTGCACCACGGCGGTGTTGAAGAAGGCGCCCTGGAGATACCAGGCCGTCTCCTGGACCGTGAACGGCGGTGGCAGCGTCACCGGGCAGGTGCCCGCCTCGATCCGGTCGTGCAGGTAGGCGGTCAGCCGGTCGCGCCGCCGCATGTGCCGCAGGCCGGTGCACTTGAGCCCGTTGACCACGTCGGAGGCGTTGGCGACGATCAACGCCCGCGCGTCAGGGGGGCACGCCTCGCCGAAGACGAGTTCGTAGTAGACCTCGGCCCAGACCGGCATCATCAGGTCGCGCAGCCGTACGTGGCTGGTCCGGCCGGCCGGCAGCCGGTCCAGCACCCGGCGGGTGGCGGCGGTCGCCAGGTCGTCGCAGCCCTGACGGCGTACCGCGAGCACCCGCCGCGTCGTGGCGGCCACGGTCCGGTAGCGCTCCCCCGGCTCCAGATGTTCCTGGTGCATGTGCGGTCCGGGCGCCAGCCAGTACCAGAACAGGTCCGACAACCCGGCTCCCCGGCTGCGCCCGTCCGCCGCCGGATCGGCGTACACCCGCTCGAAGTGCTCCATGCCGACGGTGGGGCCCGGCACCGGTACGCCCTCGACGCCGTTGACCTTGACGAACACCCACTCCCGCAGCCGGACCACGGTCCGGGGCAGCCAGTACGGAACGGTCCACGCGATCCCCGCCAGGATCGGCAGGGCGATCAGGACGTTCATCCGCATGCCACCGTGGCGATCAGGTCACCGCGCAGGTCGGCCGGACCGGTGACGCCGGCCAGCGCCAGCGCCCGGTCGAGGTCGGCGTGCAGCAGGTCGAGCACGTGGCGCACCCCGGCGGCGCCACCCACCGCGAGCCCCCACAGCACCGGGCGGCCGACCAGCACCGCGCTCGCGCCGAGCGCCAGCGCCACCAGGACGTCGGCTCCCCGGCGGACGCCGCCGTCGAGCAGCACCGGCAGCCGACCGCCGACCGCCTCGACGACGGCCGGCAACGCGTCCAGGGTGGCGAGCGCCCCGTCGAGCTGCCGGCCGCCGTGGTTGGAGACCAGCAGACCGTCGAGACCGTACGAGACGGCCAGCGCCGCGTCAGCGGGATGCAGCACCCCCTTCAGCAGGATCGGCAGCGTGGTGACCTCGCGCAGCCAGGCGATCCGGGCCCAGTCCAGCCCGGCGTCCATCCCGATGTCGCGCACCCGGCCGCTCGCGTCGCGCATGTTCTCGCAGACCAGCCCGGGCGGCAGGTCGGCGAAGCCGTGCCGCAGATCGCGTTCCCGCCGGCCGAACACGGGTGAGTCGACGGTGACGACCAGGGCCGAGCAGCCGGCCGCCTCCGCCCGCCGCACCACCGACGCGGTGAAGTCGAGATCCGCCTGCGGATAGAGCTGGAACCACAGCGGCCCCCCGGCGGCGGCGATCTGCTCGACCGGCCGGGTGGCCGCCATGCTGACCACCATGATCGTGCCCGCCTCGGCGGCGGCGCGCGCGGTGGCCACCTCGCCCTCGGGGTGGGCCAGCCGGTGGAACGCGGTCGGCGCGATCAGCACCGGCATCGAGATCCGCGTGCCGAGCAGCGAGGTTCCCAGGTCGCGCCGGCCCGCGCCGCGCAGGACGCGGGGCACCAGGTAGCGCCGGGCGAACGCCGCCTCGTTGGCGCGGACCGTGCGTTCCTCGCCGGCCCCACCGGTGAAGAAGTCCCAGTGCACCGGGTCCAGGCGGCCCCGCGCGTCGGCGGCCAGCTCGGCCAGGTTCAGCGCCGGGCCGTCCAGCGCGGTGCCGTCCAGCGGACGCATCTCAGCCCTCGACGCCGCTCAGGCAGCGGTCGACGAACGCGACCAGCGGCGCGACGTGGGTCTCCGGCCGATCCCACCGGTTCTCCAGGTTCTCCGCGAGGTGGTGCGTGGCGACGACCCGGCCCGCCCGGTGGTGGCGGACGACCGGATGCAGGTAGGCGGCGTCGTGGGCCTGGCCGGGGACGTCCTGGGCGATCCGGCTGACAGTGACGTCGAACGGATCCACCCGGTCGTGCTCGGGCCCGTACTCGAGCGTGACGACGAAGGCGTCCGTGTAGTCGTGGTCAGCGGTGCGCAGGCCGGTGCCGGTGAAGTACTCGACCGGCACCTCGTCGTGGTAGCGCGCGTCGGATCCGGCCACCGTGACCACGTCGCCGAGGAAGCCGAACTGCTGCCACAGGGCGGAGGTGCGGTTGACCCGCGCGACGACGGCGTCGGCGATCAGCTCTGCGGTGGTGTCCAGCTTCTCCGCCGGCCACGGCGTGTCCCCGTACCGTCGCTCCAGGATCCGGTGCAGCGCCCGGACGGCGTACCGGAAACCGTGGATGAAGCCGCTCGTCGAGCGTTTGAAGTCCCGTTCCTGGCTGATCGTGCCGGCGAAGTAGAGGCCGGGCACGTTCACCGACTCCCACTCCGGGGTCTGCGCCGGGAAGCGGTCCCGGATCGCGAGTTGCGGACGGCAGGTGTCGTCGAAGACGGACGCGTCGAAGGCGAACCCGGTGCAGGCGAGCACCCGGTCGTACCGCAGTTCCTTGACCACCTCGTCCGCCCGGGAGAACGAGAACGTCACCTTGTAACCGGCACCGTCGCGCTCGATCCGCCTGACGTCGCCGTCGAGGATCGCGTTCGCCGACTTCAGCTGGTACGTGTCCAGGAAGTTGTTGTTCACCGCGCGCAGGTGACCCACGTAGTGCGTACGCCAGGCCATCCGCACCGAACTCGGCCCGGCGAGGTGGATCAGCGTGGTGGTCTCCATGAGGTTGTCCGCGGTCTCGAACGCGGAGTTCCCCTTGCCGATGATCAGCACCTTCTGGTCGAGGTAGTCGCGCGGGTCGACGGACATCTCCGCGTACTGTTCGGCGAGTTCCAGCCCGGGGATCTCCGGCCGGTACGGCTGGGAGACGCCGGTGGCGACGATCAGCCGGCGCGCCCGGAAGACCTCCTCCCCCGCCCGGGCCTCGAACACCCCGTCGACCTTGCCGATCGACGTCACCCGGGTGCCGTACCGGACCCGTACCCCCGTCTTCGCGGCGAAGTCCGCCAGGTAGCGGAGCATCACGTCGGCGTCGGGGAAGTACCGTTCCGTGTAGCCGGTGAACCGCAGCGCCGGGTCGTCGCTGAGCAGTGAGTTCCAGTCCAGCCGCAGGTTCAGCTCAGGGTCGTCCGAGCCGGTGTGCGGCTTGTTGATGGAGATCAGTTGCCGGTGGCGGGGAAAGGTGGCGAAGAACGCCCCCGGGATGTCCGCCTGTTCCAGGACCAGGTAGTCGCGCTTGCCGTCGGCCTCCAGCAGAGCCGCGAGTTGCAGGCCCGCCGGCCCGGCCCCGACGATCAGGTAGTCAAGCGTCATGTGCGCCCACTCTCAGGAGAAAGAAACGGAGAAATCCGCGATCACGTCGGCCGTGCGCCGCACGTCACCGTCCAGCGGCCGGTCCGGGTCGACCGGCGGTACGACAGCGGCCACCGCCGCGAGCGCCCCGGCGCAGCCGGACGCGGTCGGCTCACGCGCCCCGACGTACGCGGCCTGGCGCAGCCCCAGCGCGAGCGACCCGACGACGAGGTGCAGCAGCCGGGCCTGGTCCAGCGCCCGCAGCGCGGCCTGGGTGCCGAGCGGGACGACGTCCTGGTTGTGCAGGTTGGTCGGCACGCTCTGCATGCTCGCGGGCATGGTGTCCCGGCGGATCTCGGTGACCAGCGCGGTCGACGCCAGCTGCACCCCCTGGAGCCCGTGCTGCCGGCCCGGCCCGGCGGCCAGCATCGGCGGCAGGCCGCCGTTGCGGTTCGGGTCGACGAGCAGGTCCAGTTGCCGTTCGGCGAGGTTCCCGACCTGCGCCGTGACCATCGACAGCACGTCGGCGGCGAACGCGGCCGGCTGCCCGAAGAAGTTGCCGCCGTGCACCACGAGGTCGTCGTCGGGAAAGAACAGCGGGTTGTCGGTGACGCTCGCGAGGTCGGCCGCGACGACGGCGTCGACGTAGCGCAGGGCGTCCTCGGCGGCGCCGAGCAGTTGCGGCGTGCACCGGATGCTGTACGGCTCCTGCAACGGACGTCCGCCGGACGCGACGAGTCCGTCGCTGACCCGGCGCATCCGCGCGCCCACGTCGATCGTGCCCGGATGGCCGTACGCGCGCAGCAGCCGGGCGTCGAGGAACTGCGTGTCGCTGCCGAGCAGATCGGCGAGCAGGCAGGTGAGCACCTGGACCGCCCGGTGCGCGGCGCGGACCGTGTCCAGCGCCAGCGCCGTCGCCGCCGTGGTCAGGGATGTGCCGTTGACCAGGGCGAGGGCGTCCCGGCCGTCCAGCGGCAGGGGTTCCAGCCCGGCCCGCTTCAGCGCCTCGGCCGCGGGCATCCGCACCCCGTCCAGGTAGGCGTGGCCGCGGCCCCGCAACGCCTGGGCGGCCGCGCCGAGCGGGACCAGGTCACCGCTGGCACCGACCGAGCCCAGCCGGGGCATCGCGGGGACGAACGTGGTCGCGAGCATCGCCGCGAGGGCGTCGATCACATGCGGGGACACACCCGACGCGCCGCGGGCCAGCGACGCCGCCCGCAGCAGCAGCGTCGCGCGGACCACCTCCGGATCGAGGTCCGGGCCCTGACCGGCGCCGAGGTGGGCGAGCGTGTTGTCGGCCTGGTCACGCAGGTCGGCGCGGCCCGCGTACCCGACGAGGGCGCCGAAGCCGGTGGTGGCGCCGTACACCGCGCGGTCGTCGCCGAGCACGGTGGACAGGAACGTACGGGCAGCCGTGACCCGGTCGCGGACCCGCGGTCCGACCACGACTTTGATCGGGTCACGGGCGGCGCGGAGATCGGCGATCCGCAGCGGGACATCGAAGTCCACCTCTGTCGTCATGCGATCGCACCCTAGAGACGAATTCTCAGAACGCTCTGAGATCGGGTCGCTACGTTGCGGCGCATGACGCTCGACTATCTGATCATCGGAGCCGGACCGGCCGGGTTGCAGCTCGCTCACCTGCTCGAGCGCGACGGCCGCGACCACCTGGTCCTGGAAGCCGGCCCGGCGCCGGGCACGTTCTTCACCACCTACCCCCGGCACCGGCAACTCATCTCGATCAACAAGGTGTGGACCGGTTCCGACGACCCGGAGTTCAATCTGCGCGCGGACTGGAACTCACTGCTCACCGACGATCCGGCGCTGCTGTTCAAGAACTACAGCCGGCGCTACTTCCCGGACGCCGCGGACCTGGTGCGCTACCTCGCGGACGTCGCCCGCGGCCTGCGGGTCAGGTACGACACCCGGGTGTCCCGGGTCGCGCGCGACGGCGACCTGTTCACCGTCCACGCCGGCGACGACACCCTCACCGCCCGCCGCGTGGTCGTCGCCACCGGCGTGTCCCAGCTGTACGTGCCGCCGATCGCGGGCGCCGAACTCGCCGAACGGTACGACACGGTCAGCGTCGACCCGGACGACTTCACCGACCAGCGCGTCCTCATCATCGGCAAGGGCAACTCCGCCTTCGAGACCGCCGACGCGCTCGTCGAGACCGCCGCCGTCATCCACGTCGCCGGCCCGCACTCGGTCAAGCTGGCGTGGCAGTCGCACTACGTCGGGCACCTGCGTGCGGTGAACAACAACTTCCTCGACACGTACCAGCTCAAGTCGCAGAACGCGGTCCTCGACGGCACCGTGGAGCGGATCGCCCGGCGCGACGACGGCGGCTACCGGATCGACTTCCGGTACGCCCGCACCGTCGAGGCGATCCGGCAGATCGACTACGACCGGGTGATCCTCTGCACCGGATTCCGGTTCGACGCGAGCATCTTCGACCCGTCCGCCCGGCCCCGGCTCGTCATCAACGACCGCTTCCCCGAGCAGACCTCGGCGTACGAGTCGGTGAACGTTCCCGGCCTGTACTTCGCCGGCACCCTCACCCAGCAGCGCGACTTCAAGCGCTCGACGAACGGGTTCATCCACGGCTTCCGGTACGGCGTGCGGGCCCTGCACCGGATCCTCGACGCCCGCCACCACGACACGCCCTGGCCGGCCACGCCACTGGAGGTCACCCCGGAGGCGATCACCGACGCGATCATCGGGCGGATCAACCGCACCTCGGCGTTGTGGCAGCAGTTCGCCGTCCTCGGTGACGTCGTCGTCATCTCCGGCGACACCGCGCGGTACCACGAGGAGGTGCCGGTCGCGTACCTGCACGACGGCGGCCTGGGCCCGGAACCGTTCGCGTTCGTGGTCACGCTGGAGTACGGGCCGGACCACGACCAGGTCGACCCGTTCGACATCACGGTGCCGCGGATCGCCGAGAACGACGCCGCGCACGCGCACGACGCCAGCTACCTGCACCCGGTCGTCCGGGTCCACCGCGGCGGCCGGGTCGTCGCCGTGCACCACCTCGCGGAGAACCTGGAGAACCACTGGAACCTGCCGGACGTCCACCACCAGCCGCTCGTGCTCTTCGTCAAGGGCGTGCTCTCCGATGCCGGCTGAGGTCTGGCCGCAGCCCGTACTGGACCTGCTCGCCGCCGGCGACGACCGGCCCGTCTTCGAGGACGGCGACCGGACCGTCACCACGGCCCAGATGTACCGGACGGTCCGCCGCATCGCGGCCGGCCTCCGGGCCGCCGGCGCGGGGCCCGGCGTCGGGGTGGCCCTGCGCCTCGGCGTCACCGCGGAGGCGTTCGCGACGGTCATCGCGGCGTTCGCGATCGGCGCCCGGGTCTCCGGGATCCGCCCCGACCTGACCCCGGCCCACCGAGCCTGGCAGCTCGGCGGCAACACACTGCTGGTCGACGACGCCCGGGTCGCCGAACTGGCACGCACCCCCGACGACGGAAGGCCGCTGGTCGCCGCCGGACGCCCGGACGACATCGCCCGGATCATCTGGACCAGCGGCAGCACCGGCAGTCCGAAGGGCTGCGCGCAGACGTACGCGGCGATGAGCGCGGCCTGGGCGCCGTACCCGGATCGCTGGCCGCCGGCGGTCGCGGACCTCGCCACCCGGCTCCAGCGTTACCTCGTCTTCGGTTCGCTGAGCAGCCAGGTGATGCTGGAGTACGGCATCCTCACCCTGGCCGCCGGCGGCACCCTGGTCGCGGCCCGGCCCCCGGGTCTCCCGGGCATGATCGCCCGGCACCGGGCGACCGCGAGCGTGATCACCGTGGGCAAGTTGAACCAGCTCGTGCGGGACCAGCGCACCGATCCGGCCGACCTGAGCAGCCTGCGGGCCCTGCTGGTCTCCGGCTCCCCGCTCCCACCGGGCCGGCTCGCCGAGGCGCTCGACGTGCTCGGCCCCGTCGTCTTCCACGGCTACGGCCAGACCGAGACCGGCATGATCACGATGGTGACGCCGGGCGAGATGCTGGCGTACCCGGCCGCGCTCGCCTCGGTCGGCCGCCCTCCCCCGGTGACCACGCTGTCCATCCGGGACGCCGACGGCCGTCCCGCCACCCAGGGGGAACTGTTCGTCCGGACACCGGCGCAGGCCGCCTCCTACTGGAACGATCCGGTCGAGACCGCCGAGGTGTTCGTGGACGGCTGGGTCCGCACCCGCGACCTGGCCCGGCTGGACGGCGACGGCTACCTGCACCTGCTCGGCCGGATCCGGGACGTCGTCATCGTGCAGGCCAACCTGGTGTACGCCGGCCCGATCGAGCGGGTCCTCGCCGCCGACCCGACAGTCGCCGAGGCGTACGTCGTCGGCCGTCCCGACGACGTCACCGGGGAGGCGGTGCACGCGTACGTGGTGCCGGCCGCCGGTTGCGTGCCGGACGCCGGGCGGCTGCGGGCAGTGGTGGCGGATGCGCTGGGGGAACCGTCCGCTCCGCGGACGATCCAGTGGATCGACCGGGTTCCGGTGGCGCCCAGCGGGAAGCCGGACAAGCGCGCCCTGGCGTACATGACGACCGGCTGACCGCGGCCCTCGGCGCGGTCGGGGTCTACTACCAATTCTTAGTAGTTCCCCTAGGATGGCGACCGCATCAGGTCGGAGCGATGGGCGCCGGGTCCATGTCTCCCTGACGAAGGGGATCAGTGGTGCCTATCCCGCGGCGTCATCGGTTACCGGCGCGCGGCGCGGCCCGATGGGTGCTGCTGGTGTGGCTGGCGCTGTGCCCCGCCGTGTTCGTGGTGCTCGGCTTCGCCTCGCCCGCCGCCGCGCACTTCAAACTGCTCAAGGTCGTACCGGCGGACGGCGCGCGCGTGGACGGCGCGGTCGCGGAGATCCGGCTGACGTTCAGCGCCCCCGGCACGCCCACAGCGGCCGGCTTCAAACTCTCCCGCGAGGGCGCTGCCGTCCCGGTGACCAGTCACACCCCCGACGGGGGCCGTACGTGGCTGGTCCACCCCTCCGCCGCGTTGACCGGCGGGGAGTTCACGCTGCGCTGGAGCGTGGCCGCCCCGGACGCCCATCCGCTGACCGGCGACGTCACGTTCACAGTGGTCCCGGCCGCCGCGCCGCCGGGCGCGACCGCCACGCCTCGGCCCACCGCCGGTGCGCAGGGGCACGCCGGTCACGGTGGACCGGGCGTTCCGTCGGCGTCTCCACCGGCCCACTCCGGCGCTCACGCGGTGGGTCACACCGCCGACGCCGACCAGGGTCCGGTGCGGCTGGTCGGCACGGCGGGGCGCTGGCTGTCCTACGGGGCGATCCTGCTCGGCGTGGGCGGTCTCGTCTTCGCGTTGACCACACTGGTGGGGACGCGCAGCGACATCCGGCTGGTCCAGGTCTGGGTGCGGGCCGCCGGGCTGACGGTGGCGGCCGGCGTGGTGCTCGAACTCGCGGCGCTGGCGGCGGTGTTCGGCGGGGACGGTCTCGCCTCGGCGGTCAGCGTGCAGGCGTTGACCGCGCTCGGCCGTACGCCGGTGGCCGCCGGGCTGGGTCTGCGGTTCGCCGGCGCGGCCGGGTTGCTCGTGGCCGGTTCCCTGGATGCGGCGCTGATCCGGGGCCGGCACGCGGCCGGGCGGCACGCCGTGGCCACAGTCGCCGCGATCCCGACCGCCCCTCGCCCCCTGGTCGTGCCGCCCGCCGGCGACGCGAGCGGCGAGGAGACGCAACGGGTACGCGCGCGAGCGGTCCGGCCGGTGCTCCTCGGCGTCACGGTGGCGCTGCTGGTCGGTTCGTTCCTGTTCGACGGGCACACCGTCACCGCCCGGCCACGGGCCATCGTCGTGGCGGCGGACGTCGCGCACACGGTCGCCGCGTCGGTGTGGGTCGGCGGGGTTCTGCTCCTGGCGGCGCTGCTGCTGGGGCGTGCGCGCCTCGGTGTGCCGACGGGCGCGGCCGAGATGGCGGTGCGGTTCTCCGTTCCGGCAACGGCGGCGGTGACGCTCACGGGCGTCGCCGGTGCCGCGTTGACGGTGGCGATCCTGGACCGGCCCGCTCACCTGGTGAGCACCGGTTGGGGACGGGTGCTCCTGGTCAAGGTCGCGTTGGTGGCGGTCGTCGCAGTCGTCGGGCTCTACAACAGCAGGCGGGTGGTCCCCCGGCTGGACGATCCCAGCCCGGACGGCATGCGTCGCCTGCGCCGCACGGTCCTGGCGGAGGCGGTGCTGATGGTGGCCGTCCTGCTGACCACCGCGATCCTGGTGAACGCCGGCACGTAGGTCGAGCCCGCGTTGCCGGGGCGGTCCGGGGGTCTACAGGCAGAACAGGATGCCGGTGACCACGCCGGCGCCCAGAGGGGCGGCCAGGGCGGTCGAGGCGAGCACCGCGCGGGCGAGCAGGTTGCGGCGGTGCGGGCGGCGCCCCTGGAGGCGCTGGAGCCGGATGGCCACGTCGTCGCCGGCCATCGACAGCGCGGACGGCGGGTGCGGCGCGCCGGCGAAGGTCAGCAGCGCGTCGCGTACAGCGGTCGGGCCGCACTCGCGGACGGCGGCGGCGTCGGCGCGCAGTTCGACGAGCAGGCGCACGGCCGCGGGCGCCTGGCGGGTCAGGGGCAGCCACGGTACGGCGGCCGCGAGCCCTTCCACGGCGGCCACCAGGAGGTGGTGGCGTTCTCGCAGGTGTGCCCGCTCGTGGCTGAGCACCGCGGCGAGCTGGTCCGCCGGCAGGTCACCGGCGGCACTGGCCAGGACCGTCAGCCCGCGGGATCCGCCGAGGCTGTAGGCCATCGGGGTCGGGTGGGGGATCCACAGCACCGCCGCCTCGCCGCGCTCCGACGGGCCGCCGGCCAGCGTGAGCAGGTCGGCGTGGGCGCGGTGAGCACGGTGGGCGCGCAGGGCCCGGCGGGCGCAGGTCGCCGTGAACCGGGCGAGCACGACCAGCAGGACCAACGCTGCGGCCGCCCCGCCGATCTCGTCGACGGCGGGCGGCCGGCTGGGTTGCGCCCAGTGCCAGCAGATGCCGGCGAGGTCGTGCAGCGCCCACCGCCGGGTGCCGCCCGGGGCGAGGAGCATCACGGTGGCGAGGACGAAGGTGGCGGTCACCGCGACGATCAGGCCGAGCCAGCCGAGCAGCATCGCGACGGGGTCGGCGACGTGCCGGAAGCACAACCGCAGCACGGCGGGGCCGCAGCAGGCGACCAGCGCCGCGCCGGTGACGAGGGCGAGCGCGAGGCTCACGCCCCGGACTCCCGCTCGTCGAGGACCTGCCGCAGGATGTGCAGTTCGTGGTCGGAGGCGGACCGGGCGAAGTGCAGGAGCACCAGGTCGGGATGGGTGCTCGTCTCGACGACCCGGCGCAGCGTCCGCGCGATGATCTCCTCGCGGGTGCCGGCGGCACGGTAGCGGTAGGCCTTGCCGTCCTTCTCCCGTACGGCCCAGCCCTTGCGGTGCAGGTTGTCCAGCACGGTGAGGACTGTCGTGTACGCCAGGGCTCGGTCGGTGGTCACCGCGTCGAGGACGTCGCGTACGAGCACGGGCTCGGGGGCACGCCACAGGACGTCCATCACTGCCGACTCGAGTCTGCCCAGTTCCGCCACGTGCTCTCCCTTCGTGCCGGTCAGGGTACGTCAGGTGTCGTGGCGGTGCGGCCGGTCCCGACGCCGAGGCCGGGACCGGCCGCACCCGGCCGTCTACAGGCGGTCGAGGATCTTCCGCAGGGTCTGCACCTCCGTGGCCTGATCCGCCGCGATCCTGGCGGCGAGCGCCTTGGCCTCGGGGTTGCGGCCGTCGGCCTGCTCGGTCCTGGCCATGTCGATGGCGCCGTCGTGGTGGGCGATCATCATCTCGGCGAACATCTTGTCGAAGGCGGCGCCGTTCGCGGCGGCGAGGTCCTTCATCTGCTGCTCGGACATCATGCCGGGCATCCCCGAGGTCATCCCCGGCATGTCGTGCCCGGGCGTGGCGCTCATCCCGGGCATGCTGTGGTCGCCGGGCAGGTCGGTGGGCTTGCCCCAGGCAGTGAGCCACCCCTTCATGGTGGTGATCTCCGGATCCTGCGCCGCCTTGATCCTGGCGGCCAGATCCTTCAGTTCGGTGTCGCTCGCGCGCGTCGGGGCCAGGTCGGCCATCGTGACCGCCTGCTGGTGGTGCGGGATCATCATCTGGGCGAACATCACGTCCGCGTCGTTGAAGGTGGCGCCGGCCGAGGGCGAGGCGCCCGTAGCGGAACTGCTGCCGGTGCCGTGCGTCATGCCGCCGGTGTCGTCGCCGCCGCAGGCGGCGACGGCGAGCAGGGCGGACAGGGCGACGCCCGCGAGGGCGGCGCGGCGCAGGATGGTCGGTTTCATCGGTACGTGGTCCTTGTCGTGAGGTGTGCCGGAACGGAGTCGTCGGGTCCGGGCGGGACGCCGGACCGTGCTCTCCTCACGTGCGCAGGACCGTTGCGGCGCGCAGTCGCAGCCCGATGGGCCGACGGGGTGGACCCCGGTCCGGGCGGTCGACCCGGGACCAGGGGCCGGCCGGCGTGCCGGCGCCCCGGCGGCGTCGGCGTAGCAGGGCCAGGACGCCGAGGATCAGGGCGCCGCCCAGCACCGCCAGGCACACGGTGAACGCGTGCAGGCCGTCGCGGTGCCCGGGCGAGCCGCCGTCTCCGGGTGCGGCGTCGGGCTCGGCGGCGATCTCGTGGCCGGTGCCGACGGCGTGGCCGGTGCCGGCGTGGGCGGCGCTCGCGTGAACGGCGCTCGCGTGCGCGGCGTCGGGTCCGGCCGGGTGACCGAAGGTGTGCATCCCGAACACTCCGAACGCCACGGCGACGAACAGCGCCGACCGCAGCAGCGGGTGAGCGCGTCCCATCCCACCCCCTCCGCACGTCCGGCCCGGCATCAGCGTCTACTACAGGCGCATAGTAGATGGGATATCACGGCGACCGGGCACGGGGAGGGCGAACGCGTACAACGCGCCGGCCGGGAACTCCTAGGTGACGCGGTAGGCGGTGTAGCGCACCCGGTCGGCCTCACGGATCGCCGACGCCACGAAGACGGACTGCTCCAGCAGCGCCAGCGCGGGCACCGACGTCTCCAGTCGTACGCCCAGCCGGAAGTAGTACTCGGCCGGGTCGACCGCGTCGCCGCGCAGCAACGCCGCGAGGATCTCCGGGCGGCCGCTGCGGACGCCGAACGTCCGGATGTAGACGTGACCGCCGTCCGCGGTGCGCGCCGAGTAGCGCGTGTCGATCTCGATCGCGCCGTCGGGGCGGATCACCTGCCAGTCGGCACCGCCGGGAAGGATGTCGGCCTCGAACAGGCCGGTGACCCGGCCGCCGACGATCGGCACGACGCGGCGGTGACCCGCGCGGGTCGTCCCGTGGTCCTCCAGCACCCCGAGCCGGGCCTCCACCTCGAACGCGGCCTCCAGACCGGGCACCGGCGGGGCGCTCACGGCGTCCGGCCGGCGGGTCGGCGCGTACTCATGGGGTGTCCTTGGTCTGTGCGAGGGCGTCGCGGAGGCGTTCCAACGCGGGCACCGCGGCGGCGAGGGCCGCGCGGTCCGCCGCCGGCAGGGTGGCCGCGGCGCGGGCGACCAGGTCTCCGCTCGCGAGGTCGAAGCGGTCGAACAGGTCGAGGGCCTTCGGGGTGGCGAGGACCTCGACGTGCCGGTGGTTGCCCGGACGGGGGCGGCGCTCGACGAGACCCCTGCCCTCCATCGTGGTGAGCAGGTTGCTGACCGTCGAGCGGCTGAGGCGGAGCCGTTCGGCCAGCTCACCGGGACCGGAGACGGTGCCCCGGGGCAGGGCCCGCACGATCTCGATCTGCGCGTCCGGGATCTCCGGCAGGTGCTCGGCGGCCCGGGCGGCGGCGAGTAGCGTGCGGCGCAGCGGTGAGATCACCGATGCCAGTCGCGCGGCGTCCAGCTCGGTCGGTTCCGGGCCGGTCACGGCAGGACGCCCGAGAAGACCGTCGGCGTCAGGGAGGCCCGTTCGTTGAGGTCGGCGGGCAGGAAGCCGGCCGCCTTCTTGTATCCGGTGGCGATCTCGGTCAGCTCCTCCGGTCCGATGACGTCGTGGATGTGGTCGAACCCGTCCGGCGCGCGCTCGTGGGCGAGCACCATCACCTGTTCCGGGCCCTGCCGCCGGTTGCTCAGCACGAGCGCCGTGGTCGCCGGCCGCCGGTCCGCCTCGTAGGCGTCGAGCGCCTGCCCGACCGTCGGCGCGGTGGCGAGGTGGAAGGCGAGGGTACGCGCGTCCAGGATCGCCTGCGACGCCCCGTTGGAGCCGTTCGGATACATCGGGTGCGCCGCGTCGCCGAGCAGCGTGGTGTTCCCGTGGGTCCACGTGTCGATCGGGTCGCGGTCCACCATGGGGTATTCGAGGATCTCGTCGGCGGCGGCCAGCAGTTGCGGCACGTCGAGCCACGGGAAACGCCAGCCCGCGAAGAGCGAGACGACCGGCGCGGGGTCGACCGCCCGGTTCCAGTCCGCGTTCGGCCCGGCGAAACCGGGCCCGCGCCGCTCCGCGACGACATTGATCAGGCCGGCGCCGATCGGGTACGCGACGAACTTCTGTTCCGCGTCCCCTGCCATGATCATGGTTCGCCCGTCCAGGAATCCGGGCGCCCGCGCCGTCCCCCGCCACAGCGTCAGCCCGTTCCAGATCGGCGGCCCCTCGCCGGGCTGATGGTGCCGGCGCAACTCGGAGTGGATGCCGTCCGCTCCGACGATCAGGTCGCCCGCGACGCTCACCTCCCCCGCTGCCGTCTCGAAGCGGGCGACGCCGTCCCGGACGCCGACGAGCCGGTGCCCGGTGCGCACCGCGTCGGCCCCCAGCCGTTCCCGCACGGCGGTGAGCAGTTCCATCTGGAACCGGCCGCGGTGCACGGAAAGCTGCGGCCAGCGATATCCGGCGTCCAGCCCGCGCGGCTCGCTCCAGATCTGCTGACCGTGCCGGTTGTAGTAGGCCAATGTGCCGGGCGCGGCGCCCAGCCTTTCCACGCGTTCGCCGAGACCCAATTCGGTCAGCTCCCGGACGGCGTGCGGAAGCAGATTGATCCCGACGCCGAGTGGGCGCAGCGCGGCGGCGCGCTCATAGACGGCGATGTCCCGGAAGCCGGCCCGATGCAGGCTGAGCGCGGTGGTGAGGCCACCGATACCAGCGCCCACGATCACGATCGCCAAGTCGTCGCTCCCTCCGCCGCCGCACCACCAACCACACAGTTTGGTCACAAAATCGTCACGCGTCAAGACGTATTCACATCGAGGCCGGACTACTCGTCCCGCATTGCGATTCGCCTTATCGGAATTCTTGACAATCAATCATCTCTGCATGACGCTGATCGACGCGGTCGGATGGCTAACCTCTCCTCGCCGGCCCTCACTCCTCCGGATGCACCAGCGCTTCGCACGGAAGGGCTCGTCCATGAAGAAGGTCACCGCCCTCGCTGTTCTCGCCGGCCTCACGATCGCCCTGACCGGCTGTACGGACTCCGACGCCACCGATCCGTCCCCCGGGACGAGCGGCGATCTGCGGAAGGTCCGCGTGGCGGCGCTGCCGATCAGCGAGACCGCCGCGCTGTGGGGTGGCATCAAGGCGGGCATCTTCCGGGAGCAAGGGCTCGACGTGGAGGTGGTGCCCGCACAGGGCGGCGCACAGGCCATCCCGGCGCTGATCAACGGCGACATCGACTTCGCCATCGGTCAGCCGTTCGGCCCGTTCCGCGCCGACCTGCAGAACCTCGGCGTGGTGATCATCGGGAACTACGCGTCGTCCTACGCCGACGGTGACGACATCAACGCCGTGGTGGCGTCGGCGAAGTCCGGCATCACCCGGCCCGCCCAGCTCGCGGGGCGCAAGGTGTCGGTGAACAGCCTGGGCGCCGCCGGCGACGTCACGATCATGGCGGCGGTCGAGAAGGACGGCGGCGATCCGGCGAAGGTCAAGTTCGTCGAGGTCGCCTTCCCGGACGCGGCGGCCCAGCTCGCCGCCGGCAACATCGACGCCGCCTGGGTGACCGAGCCGTTCATCACCCAGATGCGCAAGCGCGGTGACGTCCTCGTGGTCGCCCCGTACCAGGCCACCGTCCCGGGGCTCACCACCCTGACGACGATCACGTCGAGCAAGCTGAAGGACTCCGACGCCGAGCTGATCGCGGACTTCTCGGCGGCGATGAAGAAGACGCTCACCTGGGCCAAGGATCCGGCCAACGAGAAGGACCTCCGCCAGGCCATCAAGGACAACCTCGAACTGCCGGAGCCGGTGGCGGACTCGGTACGGCTCCCGGCATTCGGGTGGGAACTCGACCGGGCCGGCCTGGAGCAACTGGCGACGCTGGCCCAGAAGTACCGCGTCCTCGACCGGCGACCCGACTTCGACCGCCTCATCCAGCAGCAGTAGCCGGCCGATGCGCAAGATCCTGCTGGGCGCCGTGGGTCTGCTGGGGTTCCTCGTCGTCTGGCAACTGATCCCGACACTGGGGCTGGCCGACCCGCACGACCTGCCGTACGCGACGGACGTGTTCGGGTGGCTGTTCCAGGAGGTCCGCGACCTGGCGTTCTGGCGGCGGCTCCGGCTCACCATGACGTCCTGGGCGATCGGCCTGACGCTGGCGACGCTCGCGGCCCTCGCGCTGGGGACGGTGGTGGGGATGGTGCCGTTCCTGCGTCGCGCGACGCACACGACAGTCGAGTTCCTGCGGCCGGTGCCGTCGGTCGCGCTGATCCCCCTCGCCGTGCTGATGTTCGGCCTGCAGATGCGCGCCGCGCTCGTCATCATCGTCTACGCCGCGTTCTGGCAGGTGTTCGTGCAGGTGATCTACGGCGTCGCCGACGTCGACACCGTCGCCCGCGACACGGCGCGGAGTTTCGGCCTCACCCGCGCCGAACGGCTGCGTTACCTCGTCCTGCCGACCGCCCTGCCGTACCTGATGACCGGGCTGCGTCTCGGCGCTGCGGTCGCGCTCATCCTGGCCGTCACCGCGGAGATGGTGATCGGCAATCCCGGCCTCGGGCGCATGATCGAGCTGTCCCGCTCCTCCGGGGACGCCGTCGGCCTGTACGGCCTCGTCGTGGTCACCGGGGTCCTCGGCCTGCTGGTGAACGTCGTGTTCCGCTTCGTCGAACGCCGCTCGCTGGCCTGGCACCAGTCGGTGCTCGCCGACGAGGCGGCCCGGTGACCGCCCTCGGCGCGGGCCGGGCCCGTCCCCGCGACCTGGGCGTCCGGGTCGCCGAGAACGTGCTGTTCACGGTCGGGCTTCCCGTCCTGGCCGTGGGGCTCTGGGCCGTCTGGTCCACCCGGTCGACGAACCGGTTCCTCGTCGGCCCCCGCGCCCTCCTCGACGCGTTCCGGCAGACCTGGATCGGCCCGGCGTTCGTCGACGACGTCCTGCCGAGCCTGTACCGGCTCCTGATCGGACTGTTCGCGTCGATCCTGCTCGGCGTCGCCGCCGGCGTCGTCATCGGCCGGCTCCGCCCGCTACGCGAACTCCTCGAACCACTGCTGGAGTTCTTCCGCGCGATTCCGCCACCCGTGCTGATCCCGGTCGCCATGCTGCTGCTCGGCATCACCGACACCATGAAGGTCGTCGTCATCACCTCCGGCGCGATCTGGCCGATCCTGCTGAACACGATCGACGGCGTCCGGGCGACCGACAGCGTGATGATGGAGACCGCGCGCTCGTTCCGGATCTCCCGGTGGGACCGGCTGTGGCTGCTGATCCTCCCGGCGGCGAGTCCGCGCGTCATGACCGGCGTACGGCAGGCGCTCTCGGTGGCCCTGATCCTCATGGTGATCTCGGAGATGTTCGCGTCGTCCGCCGGTCTGGGTTACCGGATCGCCTACTTCCAGCGGAACTACCTCATCGCCGAGATGTGGAGCGGCATCCTGCTGCTCGGCCTCATCGGCGTCGTCCTCGCCGTGGTCTTCGGTGTCGTCGAACGCCGCGTGCTGCGCTGGTACCACGGAATGAAGGAGGTGAGCCGTGGCTGACGGGAGCCCTCTGCTGAGAGTCGAGCACCTGCGGAAGGTGTACGCGTCCGCCCGGGGCGAGGTCGAGGCGATCGGGGATCTCAGCTTCACCATGGATCCCGGCGAGCTGCTGTGCATCGTCGGCCCCTCGGGCTGCGGCAAGACCACGCTCCTGAAATGCCTCGCCGGGCTGCTCCGGCCCACCAGCGGCCTCGTCGAGATGGAGGGATCGCCGGTGACCGGCCCGAGCCCGGCGATGGCGGTGGTCTTCCAGGAGTACGGCCGCAGCCTGTATCCGTGGCTGACGGTCCGGGGCAACGTGGAGCTTCCGCTCCGCCACAAGAAGCTGTCCCGCGCCGAACGTGCCCGGGCGGTCGCCGACGCCCTCGACGCGGTCGGCCTGCCGCAGTCGGCGCGCAGCCATCCGTGGCAGCTCTCCGGCGGGATGCAGCAGCGGGTGGCGATCGCACGCGCCATCGCGTACCAGCCGGACGTGCTGATCATGGACGAGCCGTTCGCCGCCGTGGACGCGCAGACCCGCGCGGACCTGGAGGATCTCGTCCGCGAACTGCACCTTACCCGTGGCATCTCCACCGTCTTCGTGACGCACGACATCGACGAGTCGGTGTATCTGGGCCAGCGCGTGCTCGTCCTGTCGAACTCGCCGACCCGGGTGCAGGAGGACCTCGTGATCGACCTCCCCCGGGAACGCGATCAGCTCACCACCCGGGCCCTGCCCCGGTTCACCGAACTGCGGACCCACGTCTACGAGCAGATCCAGCGGGCCAAGCGCGGGCCGGCCGCGGCGCCGCAGCCGGCGCCGTGACTGTGCCTCGCCGGTCCCGGCACAGGGTCACGTAGCCCACGCGTACGGGCGCGGGCCGGTGGAGGGCGGAGCATGATCAGAACCCTGGTGGAGAACCGTCTCACGGCGCCGGCCCGCTACGACTCCTACGGGAGCTGATGCG
Organism: Micromonospora sp. BL1; assembly: GCF_003667485.1. Lineage (NCBI taxonomy): Bacteria > Bacillati > Actinomycetota > Actinomycetes > Micromonosporales > Micromonosporaceae > Micromonospora > Micromonospora sp. BL1. The sequence goes on along the minus strand of NZ_RCVK01000234.1, from coordinate 71,622 downwards.
CGCCGCGTACCACGGACCGGCGACCACCGGCTGACGCCGCGGTGACCGCCGCTTCGTTCAGGAGGGAGAGGTCATGAACCGGAACAGTCTCCGGCGGGCCGGCCATGCGCGTGGAGATCCTCGGCCCCCGCCGGACGCTGGTGTTCCGGTCCGCCGACGGCGCCTGGGTGTGGGGCTTCCACCTGCGACGGTACGGCGCGGGCACCCGGCTGATCAGCCGTAACCGGATCTCCCTGGCCGGGCGTCCGGGGCCGGGCCGGACCGCGTACCGAATGGTGATGGAACCGGGCAGTCTGGTCATGGAGCGCCGGATGCTGCTGGGTATCAAGCAGCGCGCGGAACGAACGTCATGAATGTCCCCGGCGGTGCGCAGCGGTCGCCGGCGAGGGCCGAAGGTCCCGCGGCTTCCGGCCTGCGGCCCCCCGCGGCCGGGCGCCGCCGGGCCTAGGCTGGATCCGGACAAGACGAGATCAGTGGAAGGAAGCACGGTGACCGCGGTCGAATCCGAACTCCGTACGCTCGCCGAACTCGACGACACCGAACTCGCCCGTCTGGACGCGTGGTGGCGGGCGAACAACTACCTGACCATCGGTCAGATCTACCTGCAGGGCAACCCACTGCTGCGCGAGCCCCTGTCGGCTGAGCACATCAAGCCGCGCCTGCTCGGCCACTGGGGAACGAGCCCCGGCCTGTCGCTGATCTACGCGCACGTCTCCCGGCTGATCCGGCACACCGGCCAGCAGGCGATCTACCTGGCCGGTCCGGGTCATGGCGGGCCGGCACTGGTGGCCGCCGGCTACCTGGAGGGCACCTACAGCGAGATCTACCCGGACGTCAGCCAGGACGAGGCCGGGATGCTGCGCCTGTTCCGGCAGTTCTCCAGCCCCGGCGGTATCCCCTCGCACGTGTCGGTGACCACCCCGGGTTCCATTCACGAGGGCGGTGAGCTGGGCTACGTCCTGGTCCACGCGTTCGGCGCGGTGATGGACAACCCGGACCTGCTGGCCATCGCGGTGGTGGGCGACGGCGAGGCCGAGACCGGGCCCCTGGAAGGCTCCTGGAAGGGCGTGTCCTTCCTCAACCCGGAGCGCGACGGCGCGGTCCTGCCGATCCTGCACCTGAACGACGCCAAGATCTCCGGTCCCACCGTGCTGGGGCGCAAGGACCCCGAGGAGGTGCGCCACCTGCTGCGGGGCCACGGTTACGACGTCATCGAGGTCGAGGGCTCCGACCTGCCCGGCATGCACCACCGCTTCGCCGCCGCCCTGGCCACCGCCTGGACGAGGATCCGCGACATCCAGACCGCCGCCCGTGGCGGCTCCTGGGACGGTACGCGTCCGACCTGGCCGCTGATCGTCCTGCGGTCGCCGAAGGGCTGGACCGGGCCGGACGCCGTCGACGGGGTCACCGTCACCGGGACGTGGCGCTCCCACCAGGTGCCGCTGTCCGGCGTCAAGGACAATCCGGAGCACCTCGCGCTGCTGGAGCGCTGGCTCAGGTCGTACCGTCCGGAGGAGTTGTTCGACTCCACCGGCGCGCCCGTGGCGCTGGTCCGGGACCAGGCCCCCGACGGCGACCTGCGGATGAGCGCCAGCCCGCACGCGAACGGCGGGCTGCTCACCCGGGACCTGGACCTGCCGGACTTCCGTTCCTACGCGATCGAGGTGCCCCAGCCGGCGCGGCAGCGGGCCGAGTCGACGCGCAAGCTGGGCGAGATGATGCGCGACATCTACGCCCGCAACGCCGACCGGTTCCGGTTGTTCTGTCCGGACGAGACGAACAGCAACCGCCTCGGCGGCGTCTTCGACGTCTCCGACCGCGCCTTCATGGAGCGGGTGACGCCGGACGACGTCGCGATCAGCCGCGACGGCCGGGTCATGGAGGTACTCAGCGAGCACAACTGCCACGGTTGGCTGGAGGGCTACAACCTGACCGGCCGGCACGGCATGTTCGCCACCTACGAGGCGTTCGCCATGGTCAGCGCCTCGCAGACCGTGCAGCACGGCAAGTGGCTGCAGGAGGCCAAGCACCTGCCGTGGCGCGCGAAGGTGCCGAGCCTCAACGTGCTGCTGACCTCGACGGCGTGGCGCAACGACCACAACGGCTTCTCCCACCAGGGCCCGGGCCTGATCCAGGTGGTGCTCACCCAGCGCGGCGACGTCGCCCGGGTCTACCTGCCGCCGGACGCCAACACTCTGCTGTCGGTGGCCGACCACTGTTTCCGGTCACGGTCGTACATCAACCTGATCGTCATCGACAAGCAGCCACAGTTGCAGTACCTCTCCATGGACGAGGCGATCGAACACTGCGCCCGCGGCGCGGGGATCTGGGAGTGGGCCGGCACCGACGACGGCACCAGCGACCCCGACATCGTCCTCGCCTGTGCCGGTGACGTCGTCACCATGGAGACGGTCGCGGCGGCGCAGATCCTGCGCGACCGGCTGCCCGGTCTGAAGGTGCGCGTCGTCAACGTGGTCAACCTGATGACGCTGGTCCGGCCCAAGGACCACCCGCACGGCATGAGCGAGACCCTGTTCACCGAGCTGTTCACCGACGACGTCGACGTGGTCTTCTCCTTCCACGGCTATCCCGGCGCGATCCACCAGCTCGTCCACGGCCGCCCGGACGCGGACCGGTTCCGCGTGCGCGGCTTCATCGAGCAGGGCACGACCACCACCCCGTTCGACATGACGGTGCGCAACAAGGCGTCGCGGTACCACCTCGTGATGGACGCCATCAACAACGCCAAGCGTCTGCCACGCGGTGCGGCGGACCTCAAGGCGTGGTGCCGCAGTCAGCTCGACCGCCACGAGGCGTACGTGGTGGAGCACCTGGAGGACATGCCCGAGGTCCGCGACTGGGCCCTCGGCGACTGGGCCGCACGCGGCTGAGGTCGACGGAGACGGTGACGCCGGCCGGGCGTCACCGTCTCCTTTCGCGTACGTGCGGGTCCGCGGTCAGAAGACGCGAGTGCGGCGGGCCCCGGACGCGAGGCCCGCGATCGGGCCGACGGCGCCGTCGTGTCCCGGTTGCCGGGGTTCCCCCAGCAGGTCGACGTCCATGACGGCCGGGCTGCCGTCCGCCTCCTCGAACTCCGCGTCGGCGCACCGGACCCGTTCCAGGTCCCGGCCGGTGACCACACCGACACGTGCCTCGTCGAACGCCTCGGGAAGGCCGGTGACGAGCCAGACCGCGTCGCCCTCGACGACGACGGTCGCCGTCGCGGTGCCCAGCACCCGTGGCTCCCGCTCACCCTCGAACGGGCGGGCGCCCGCGGCGTAGGCGTTCGCGCGGGCGTACACCGGTTGTCTCACCTCGACGTACTTCTGCTGGTCGCTGGGCGGCTGGTCGGCGAGGCGGGCCAGGTACTCCGCGAACGACGCCGGATGCCCGTCGTATCCGGCGGTGCCGGCCAGCGGCGGTCCCTCACCCTCCGCGCCCGTCCCGTAGGCCGCGCCCGGGTCGCCGCCCACGAAGAGGTTCCCCACGTACCTGTCGTCGCCGCCGTAGATCACCGCGTACCCGGCGACCTGGGTGCTGTGCGGCCGGTGGTAGGGCGTGGCGCGGTCCAGCACCGGCTCCAGCCGCACGGTGCCGCAGATCAGGTTGCAGACGAAGGCACCCCCCTGGCTGAACAGCTCCAGCGCGGCGGGCGAGCCGAAGATGTTGTGCTCGACCAGGTAGGGGCCGTGGCTGACCTCGACGAAGAGGTCCCGGCAGTTGTCGTGGTAGACGTTGCGGGAGAGCCGGGTGCCCTGGGCCTGCCAGTCCAGCCAGGTGCCGAGCGAGCAGTCGTGGATCCGGTTGTGCCGGATCACCACGTCGATGGCGGCGTGCAGCTTGATGCCGGCGATCTCGTAGCCGTAGAACTCGCGCTTCACGCCGATGCGGTGGATGTGATTGTCCTCGATCGTGGAGAACGCGCATCCGAGGTGACCGGCTATCGCGTTCTGGCCGCAGTCGTAGATCGTGTTGCGGCGGATCACGTGGGAGCCGATGTGCTCCCGGTCCCACCCGATCTGGCGGGCCGCGAAGACCGACTCCAACTGGTACTGGTATCCCGGCTTGTCGCCGCGCAGAGCCGAGTGGTTCTGCCCGGTCGACCCCTCCTTCCCGATCGAGATCGCCGAGCACTTGGCGTCATGGATCACGTTGTCCTCGATGACCCACCCCTTCGCCCAGTTCGGCCCGATCAGGCCCGGCTGGTCGGCGGTCGGCGGCGCCCACGGGCTGGCCGCCTGTGCCAGCTCGAAGCCGCGCACGGTGATGTAGTCCAGGTGCGGTTGTTCCGGGTAGAAGACGCTGCGGCGTACGTTGATCTCCACCAGCTCCGTGTTCGGGTCGGCGCCCTGGAAGTTGGCCCAGATCGTCGTCCGCTCACCGACCTCGGCGTACCAGACGAGCCGGGTCTGGTCGGGATCGCCGACCGGACGGGGCAGCCTGGTCCAGTCGTCGACGACCTCCGTGCGCCGGGGCGGATCGTCGACCTCCGCCCGGCTCGCCACCTCGAAGAAGCTCAGGCCGTTCAGATAGACGTCGCCGAGGTGCCTGCGCGGCGCATCCTTGCCGTACACGATCCAGTCGCCGGTCACCTCCTCGGCGAACGGGTTGAACGAGCCGAACAGCGAGTTGTCGACGACCGCCCGCCATACCGTCCCGCCGAGCGGCTCCCAGCCCGTGACGCGTTCCGATCCCTTGATCACCACGTGCTCGCCGGGTGCCGCCTCGTAGGTGATGCGGCGGGAGTCGCTGAGACCGCCACGGCGTGGCTTGACCCACTCGCGGTACTCCCCCGCGTGCACCACCACCGTGTCACCGGGCTGCGCGACGCCGGCCGCCCGGTCGATCGTCCGGAACGGCCGCTCGGCGCAGCCGTCGGCGCGATCCGAACCGCTGGTCGCCACATGGAATACCGATGTCATCCGGGGAGCCCTCCTTGTCGATTGATGGAGATGCCTTCGGCGCCGCGGGCGGCGCGTGCGCACCCGTTCATGTCCACACCGGCAGGTCGATCGCGGACGGGTGGGCGCCGTCGTGGGAGATCTCCTGCTGCGCCCGTACCGTGGTGGTAGCGGTGGCGGCGGGTTCGCCGGTGCCGGGATTGCGGGCGTAGCGCGGATGCGCTCCGGAGCTGACCTGCACGGCGACGCGGTGGCCGGCGGCGAAGCGGTGGAACGCCGGCCACAGCGGCACGTCCAGCTCGACGTAGCCGTCCCCGTCGGGCCGCGGGTCGGTCGCCGCGGTGCCGACGCCGCCGATGCGGCGGATGCCGTCGCACACGGTCATCGATCGGCCGTCCGGGTGCACGTCGCAGATCCGGATGAACACGTCCGCGCTGGCTGCCGTCGAACGGAACCGGACACGGGCGATCGGCTCCCCGGCGAGGACGACGGCGTGGTCCAGCGGTGGACTGCGGAAGACCGCCACGTCCGTACGGCGTTCGTGGGCGCTGTTGTCGACCGGCCCGGAGGCCGGGCCCAGGCCGGGGCCACCGAGTGCGGGCGTGGGCCGGTCCGGGTCGTAGGTGTAGCGGGTGCTGCCCCCGTCGGGAGCGGCGGGGTCGAGCAGCCCGTCCGGATGCAGGTACCACCGCTGCGCGGCGGCGCCCGGCGGCGGCCACGCGGGCAGGTCGCGCCACTGTTCCGCGCCGGTGAGGAAGGCGCGCACGGGTGCCGGCCGGGCCGCGGGCGTACCGGCGAAGTGTTCCTTGAGGAACGCGACCGACTCGGCGAGGAACGGGCTCTGCTCGCTGCTGTGACCCCACGGGCCGATAGTGAGCCGCGGCGGGCGACCGGCCGCGGCGAGCCGGGCGTAGTCGCGCAGCTGCCAGGGCAGGAAGATGTCGTACCAGCCGGTGGCCATGTACACCGGTGCGGTGACGTCGGGCACCGACGCGGTGTGCGACTGCCGGGTCCAGTAGTCGTCGGTGAGCCTCTCGTGGGCCAGCCAGTCCTGGTACCAGCCGATCGGGTGGCCGGCCACCGCGGTGTCGCCGCGGGACAGGGGCAGGACGTCGAAGGCTTCGGCCAGCTTCCGGTCCGGCCGCCGCGCGAGCCGCGCCCGGACCAGGGCGCCGCGCATGCCCCGCAGGGCCATCAGGCGCGACCAGCCGAGCGAGCCGCCCAGCGAGAAGGCGCCGTTGTTCCAGGTGACCGCGCCGAAGTCGGCCATCGTGACGTTCAGGCACAGGGCATCGGGGGCGTTGCCGGGGTCGTCCCGGCACATCCGACCCGCCACGGCCCACTGGGTGTAGCCCAGGTAGCTCTCCCCGTACGTCGCGACGGTGCCGGTGAACCACTGCTGGCGGCGTACCCACCGGTGGGTGGCCATGCCGTCGCGCTGCTCGTCGAGCTGCGGCCGGAAGCTGCCACCGGAGCCGCCCGTACCGCGGCAGCTCTGCACCAGGACCGTGAACCCCTCGCCGGCCAGCGCCGGCGCGTGGGTGAGCGAGCCGTGCCGGCCGTACGGCGAGCGGACGACGATCGTGGGCAACGGCGGTTCCACCGGGCCGGCCGGCAGGTAGAGGTCGGCGATCAGTTCGACGCCGTCGTCCATCGGCACGCGCAGCCCGCGCCGCACCGTGAAGGCGTACGAGGGCTCCGGGGCCGCGCGGCGGAGCCGCCCGGACAGTCGGCGGCGGAGACTCCTCATCCCTCATCCTTGGTTCTGGAGTTCACGCCGGGCCGGCTGTGCGGATGCGCACCCTGCCACCGGCCGGCGCCGTGCCCGTACGAGAAGGAGCGGATATGGAACCGAAGCCCGCCGACGGTGGCTACCGCAACCCGATCCTTCCGGGCTTCTGGCCCGATCCGAGCATCTGCCGCGCCGGCGACGACTACTACCTCGTGTGTTCGAGCTTCGAGTACACGCCCGGCGTTCCGATCTTCCACAGTCGCGACCTGTTCAGCTGGCGCCAGATCGGCAACGTGCTCGACCGCCCCGGTCAACTCCGGTTGCCCGCCGGCACGCTCGCCTCGCGGGGCATCTACGCGCCGACGATCCGCTACCACGACGGCCGGTTCTGGGTCGTCACGACGAACGTCACGCTCGACCGGCACCTGATCGTCACGGCGACCGATCCCGCCGGCCCGTGGTCGGATCCGGTCTGTCTGGACCTGCCGCACGTGGACCCGTCGCTGGCGTGGGACGACGACGGCAACTGCTGGATGACGGTGTCCGGGGTCGAGTCGTACCGGATCGACCCGCGTACGGGAGAGGTCTTCGAAGGCCCGGTGCCGATGTGGTCGGGAACGGGTGGCCAGTACCCCGAGGCGCCGCATCTGTACCGGGTGGGCGACTGGTGGTACCTGCTCGTCTCGGAGGGTGGTACCCACACCGGCCATGCGGTGAGCGTCGCCCGCGCGCGCTCGCCGCGCGGGCCGTTCCAGCCCGGACCGGCCAACCCGATCCTGACGCATCGCGGTACCGACCGGCCGGTGCAGGCGACCGGGCACGCCGACATGGTCGAGGCCGCCGACGGCAGCTGGTGGATGGTCCTGCTGGGCATCCGGCCGAGGGGCCAGTGGCCGCCGTACCACGTCCTGGGGCGGGAGACGTTCCTGGTCCCGGTGCGCTGGGTCGACGGGTGGCCGGTGGTCGATCCCGTCTCGTGCGCGACCGGCCCGGCAGAGACGGGCCGGTGGGACGACCGGGACGACTTCGACGACGACCGGCTGGGGCCACAGTGGATCTCTCCCCGTGAGCGGCCCGCAGCCGCCTGGTCGCTGACCGACCGGCCCGGCTGGCTGACGCTGCACGCGACCGGCGACAGCCTCGACCGCAGTGGCGCCACCGTCGTCGGCCGCCGCCAGCAGCACCACGACTGCCGGGTCAGCGCCCGCGTCGATCCCGGCTCCGGCCGCGCCGGCCTGACGATCAGGATCGACGAGGCCCACCACTACGACCTGGAACTCGCGCGGGGGCGGGCTCGGGTCGTCGGCCGGGTGGGGCCGTTCCGCCAGGTGTTCGGGGAATGTCCCGTGCCGGCGGGGGCGGTGACCGTGGCCTTGAGCACCCGGACCGCCGACGTGCTGCCACCGACCGTCACCTCGTCCGACGATCTCGCGCAGGCGGGCCTCGTGGGCGTCACGGCTGCCGGCAGCGACACGATCCGGTTCGAGGTCGAGACCGGCGACGGCTGGTCGTCCCTGGCCGAACTCGACGGACGCTACCTGTCCACCGAGGTCGCCTCCGGGTTCACCGGCCGGGTCATCGGCATGTACGTCACCGAGGGAACCGCCGCATTCGACTGGTTCGACTACCGGCCGGCCGGATGACAGACCGGCACGGGACCTCACCCCTTGAACGCGCCTTCCATGATTCCCTGCACCAGACGGCGTCCGACGAAGACGAACAACACCAGCAGCGGAATGGTGGCCAGGAAGGAGCCGGACATCGCCAGGCCCAGATCGATGTCCCGGTTCTGCTGCAGCGCCTTGATGGCGATCTGGACGGTGTAGTTCTCCGGCGACTTCAGGACGATGAACGGCCACAGGAAGTCGTTCCACGCGTAGACGAACGTGAACAGCCCCAGCACGTACGCCGCCGGGCGGACCAGCGGGAAGGCTACCCGCCAGAAGATCTGCCAGGTGGTCGCGCCGTCCACCCGCGCCGCCTGCATCAGCTCGTCGTCGATGGTGCTGCCGATGTGCTGGCGCATCCAGAAGATGCCGAACGCGCTCACCAGCCCGGGAACGATCACCGCCTGGAGGCTGTCCACCCAGTCCAGCTGCGAGATGATCAGGTACTGCGGCACCACTGCCAGCTGCGCCGGCACCGTCATGGTCAGCACGACGATGAGGAACAGCGTGTTGCGGCCCGGGAAGGACAGCTTGGCGAACGCGAAGCCGGCCAACGCGCAGAGCACCGCCTGGCCCACGGCGATCGTGCCGGCGACGATGAGGCTGTTCAGCAGGGACTGCACGAACGGCACGATGGTGAAGACCAGCTCCGCCAGGTGCAGGAAGTTGCCTCCGGGCGTGAGGGTCGGGGGGAGGGTCGTCGCGGTGGCGGAGTCGGTCGTCGCCACCACGAACATCCAGTAGAGCGGGAAGACGCTGACGAGCGCCATGAGGGTGAGCAGCGCGTACACCGGGATCGGGACGCGGTTGGCCTGGCGCCGCCGGGCCCGCCTGGGCGCGGCGGTCGGGGGTACGGGCTTCATGGGCGCTCCGAACGGATTCGGGTGGTCAGCAGATAGTTGAGTGCGGAGAAGGCCACCACGATGACGAAGAGCGCGACGCCGACCGCCGCGCCGTAGCCGAAGTGGAACTGCCCGAAGGACTGCTCGTAGAGGTAGAGGGTGACGGTCTGGCACTGCCGTGCCGCCCCGCATGTGAGGCCGCCCACCGGGTTGACCAGCAGCGGCTCGGTGAAGACCTGCAACCCGCCGATGGTCGACGTCACGACGGTGAACGCGATGATCGGCCGCAGCGACGGGATGCTGATGTGCAGGAACTGTCTCCAGCCGCTCGCACCGTCGGCGGCGGCGGCCTCGTACAGTTCCCGGGGAACCGCCTGGAGCGCGGCGAGGTACAGCAGTGTGTTGTATCCGGTCCAGCGCCAGGCGATCATCGTGGCGATCATGACGTGGCTGCCCCACAGCGACGCCGTGAAGTCGATGTGGTCGAAGCCCAGCAGCCCGAGAAACCAGTTGATCATGCCGTAGTCCCGGTCGAACATCTGGGCGAAGACGATGGTCGTGGCCGCCACCGAGGTGACGTAGGGAACGAGCACCGACATCCGGAACAACGCGGCCAGCCGCAGCCGCGCGTGGTTGAGCAGGTGGGCCAGGCCCAGCGCCAGGAGCAACTGCGGCACTGTCGACAGCACCCAGATGCTGAACGTGTTCCGCAGCGCCCCCCAGAAGCGCGGGTCGTCCAGGAGTTCGGAGAAGTTGTCCAGCCCCACGAAACGGTGCTCGCCGATGGGATCCCAGTCGAACAGCGAGATGTAGAAGGTGAACAGCAGCGGGAAGAGGCCGAAGATCAGGAAGAGCACGAAGAACGGCGAGATGTACGCGTACGGCGCCAGGAACTCCCGTACGCCCTGCTGGATCCGCCGGTTGCGAGCGGGCCTGCGGACGTTCGGTGGGACCGGGGCCGGGCCGAGCATGGTGGTCAAAGCGTCACCTTCCCGATGGGCGGCGGCCGGGCAGGACCCGGCCGCCGCGCATCAGCCCTCCGTCATTCCCGTACGGCGTTCTTGACGTTTGTCAGCGCGGTGTTCCAGGCGTTGGCCGGGGCCACCTTGCCCTGCTCGACGCTGGTGAGCGTGTTCAGGAACTCGGTGCCGATGGGGCCGTCCTGCGGGCCGAAGTAGAAGGGCTTGATCCCCAGCACCGACTGGGTGTAGATCTTGCCGATCGGTGCGTTGCTGAAGAACGGGTCGGTCTTCCCGACCAGCTGCGGGTCGGTGTAGACCGACGGCGTGGTGGGCAGCGACCCCTGCATCAGGAAGTGGTCCAGCTGGCCCTTCGGCGACTGCATCTCGGAGATGTAGTTCCACGCCGCCTTCGCGTTCTTGGCGCGCTTGGGGATGGCGAGGAAGCTGCCGCCCCAGTTCCCCGAGCCACCGGGAATGGTGGCGATGTCCCACTTACCGTTCGTCTCGGGGGCGTTCGTCTTCATCTGGCTGAGCATCCAGGACGGTGAGCACACCACCGCGTAGTCGCCCTTCTTCATGGCCGCGGTCCAGCCGGACGAGAACGACCCCTGCTTGGCGGAGATGCCCGCGTCGAAGGCCTTCAGCGTCACGTCGAACGCCGCCTTGACCTGCTCGTTGTCGTAGTCGAGCTGGCGGTCGGCGCTGTAGTAGCGCTGGCTGCCCTGGTTGACCGCCTGGAAGAAGACGCTGGTCGGCGTGTTGTCCACGAACGGCTTCCCGGTCTTCTGGACGTACTGCTTACCGACGTTGATGAACTCGTCCCACGTCGGCCAGAGCTTGGAGACCTCGTCCCGGTCGGTGGGCAGGCCGGCCGCCTTGAACAGATCCGTACGGTAGGCCACCGCCAAGCCGCCGACGTCGGTCGGCACGCCGATGATCTTGCCGTCCTTGGTCGTCGACTGCGCCATCACCCAGTCGAGGTAGTTGCCCTTGATGTCGTTCGCGCCCAGCGTGGTGAGGTCGACGAAGTTGTCCGGGGACTGCATGAACTTCGGCAGGTCGTCGGCCTGGATGAGCACCAGGTCGGGCACCTTGCCGCCGGCCAGCGCGGCGGTGAGCGCCTGCGCGGTCTCGGTCGTGCTGCCCACCTCGGTGAGCTTGACGCGCACATCGGGGTGCGCCTTGGTGTAGACGTCGACGTCGGCCTTCTGGTTGATGTTGGCGAACGACCAGAACTCGAAGGTCTTCGAGTCGGACTTGCCGTCTGATCCCCCACAGCCGGCCAGGAGGAGCGCGGCGGCGGCGATGACTGCTGTGGCGGTGGTCCGGACGCGTTTCAACGGCCCTCCAGCGGTGTGATCGTGAGCAGCGGTGGTGGGGGTGGCGGGTTCCCCCCGGCGCGGACGCGCAGGGGGAATCCGGCGAGTGGCCTCACCGACCGGTCAGTCGTTGTCCCGCCGACGGTGAGCTCGTCGCCTCCGAAACTTATCGAGATATTTACATGCCATGATTTTGTGCGCTGAGGCTACTAACTGCCCCGTCATCCGTCAATGACCTCGCTGCCAGCAGGAGCACCGGAAGGCGGGGTGGATTTCCGACCGGACGAGTACCGAAAGTTTCGGAGCGGGTGGCGCGACCCTCTCGGAAGGAGGCCACCCTCGACCCTCTCGCACGAGCTTGGAGCCGACGAGCCCCTGCCACCGATGACGACGATCTTCACGATCGAGCCCCTGCCTGTCCGCATCCCCTCGATATCGACGTGGCAGGGTGGTCCCACCCCAGGAGCTCCGGCAGAATCGGGCCACTAAAATCCGCGCATGCAGCATTGCCGACTTTCCTCCACCAAACGCACAGCGATCGGGGCGCTACTGCTGGTCTTGGCCGTGGCCGCCTGCGACTCCAAAGCGGAATCGTCCTCCGACACCACGTGGTCGAGCCAAGACACCGCCGCTACCGCGACCGCCTCCCGCGCTCCTTCCTCCCCAAGTCCCCGTGACGCCGGACCTTCCGCATCCTCCTCCCCCATCGCGAACGATTCACCGGAGACCAAAGCGGCAAGGGAGACCAAAGCGGCAAAGAGGACGGAGGCGCCGAGCGGGGGCGGCACCACGTACGCGGCGTGTGCCGACGGCGACTGCAAAGTGTCCTTCTCCCGTTCGGTCAAGTTCCCGCTCGGCAAGTGGACGGTGTCGTCCTCCGTGGAGGATGGCGGTGCCCGGGTACGACTGACCGACGCCAATGGCAGGGGCGCCGGTGGCGGCTTCATGGCAGGGCCCGGGTGCAGTGTGGCGATTCACGCCGACGGCGGCGGGCGAGTCGGATGCGACCAACCCGGAGCCGAGCCCGGACCGGGAGGGTGGGTAGTGCACCTGCTGGCACTGGACGGGGACACCGCGGTCATCCGAGCGATCCTGGGCTGACTGCCTTCTGCGTGAAGGAACTGCCGGCCGCCGACGAACTGCGGGAGCAGCGCGTCAGGCCGGTTGACCGATCCGCCGGGCCGGACGGCGGGTGATCGACGCCCCGGCCACCGGGCCGGGTACCGTCGCGGCGCCGGCGCCGGCTACTCCGCTGCGGAGCAGGCGTACGCCGGTCAGCGCGACAGCATCCGGCGGACCCGGCCGCCCACCGCCTGCTTGACCTGCTCGCGCAGTGGCTGCGCGCGGTGTGCCTTGAGTTTCTGCTGCAGCGTCCGGTTCTCGTCCCGCAGCCACTGCATGCGCGCCAGCAGTTCGTCGGTGGTGTAGGCGGAGGCCGGCCGGACCGCCTGCGGGTAGACGGTCTGGCGGACCTGCTCGTCGAAGCGGGTGGCGCTGTCCCCGTCGGCGAACGAAAGGCCCAGGTCGTGCTTGGCGAGGAACGCGGTGATCCGCGCGAAGCGCTCCTTGTGGCCCTCGTTCAGGGCCGTGTAGTCGGCTTCCTCGTAGAGTTGGGCGGCGTCGACGTCGGCCGGTACGTCGCGCATCAACCGGTACGGGATGTCGAAGTAGCGGGCCAGTTCCAGGGTGCGCGAGTCGTGTGGGAGGAGATACCCGGGAGTGCCGGAGATCAGCGCCGTGATGGTGCCGTGGATCCGGGTGCCGAAGGCGAAGTCGAATCCGGCGAGATACTCCATCCAGGGCCACGGGTCCACGAACATCCGCACCTTGTCCTCGACGAAGAGCGGGTGCGAGGTGTGGATCGGCATGTCGTCGGTCTTGCCGCGCAAATTCGGTGCGTCGCCGTAGAGCAGGGTGCCGAGGGTGTACAGGCCCTGCGCCAGGTAGCGCAGGTTCGGGTAGCGCTGGTGGTGGTGGCGGACGATCGGGGCCAACGCGCGGACGTATGGCGAGATGACGAACGCGAGCCGATCCTCGGCACCCAGGGTCGCCTTCGCCTTCTCGACCCGGAAGCTGTCGCCGTGCAGGAACATCGACGGACAGCCGATCTGCTCGACGGCGGAGAAACCCAGCGTACGCAGGTAGGTCTCGCTGATCTCGCCGCGTACGCCGATGCTGTGCGACCGGTCCAGCACCGCCCGGCAGAACGCCTTCACCGGCTCGTCGATCGGGCGCAGGTACTCCAGGTCGCCGTCCACGTCGGTCTGCGCCCCGACCCCGAGCACCACCACCGGGATCTTGAGGCGCTCGATCAGCCGGGTCATCGACACCAGCCGGTTCGCATAGTCGTGGCGAAACGCGTTTGCCAGCGGGATCACGAAGACGTCGTACTTCTCGTTGATCTCGTCGGCATCGCGCGGGTCCGCCCGGAACCGCGACGGGGTGATCTCCGCCGCCGAGGTGGCCAGAAGCTTGTGCGCGGCGTGGCTGAAGACCAGGTTGCCGCTGTTCTTGCCGATCCAGTCCCGCTCGTAGGTCTCCTCGGCGGTGACGACGTCGAACGGGCCCTTGCGGGCTCGCAGCAGGATCCGCTGGTGCATCCGGGGTGTCCACCCTTCATCCCGGACGCCACGGCGCCCGGCGAGGCCGAATCGGCGCGACCGGCCGAACACGGCCCCGTTCCGTGCAGAAGCCGAAATCCTACCGTCTCCCCGTCGGTCCGGATCTCACTGCCGTGCTGAGCGCGTCCCAGCGGTCGGCGGAGCGTCTGGGCGAGCGAGCCGTGGCGTTCGATCTTGACGTCGACCGTCACCGACACCGACAACATCACCGAGCCGGTGCAAGCCCCAGACGTGTCCGGCGTCCCCGAACGGCTCGGCAGCGACCCGAGGCGATGCCATCCCTGAGCCTCGCTTCGACCCTCGCTACGGGCCCGTCTGACTTGTCGCCGTTGCGACCCAGAGCACGAACACGATCGTCACGACCACCCCGGCGACTGCGACCAGCCCGGTCGCCAGGGCGGCACGAGGCGAGTTGCGCCGGCGCAGTTCGAAGGCCGTGGTGAGGGTGAACAGCAACGCGAGCATCTCGAACGCGGCGAGCCAGAGGAGTCCGACGAAGCTCAGCAGGCCCTCGACCATGTCGCGGCCGAGAAAGACAATCCGGCCGCCGTACGCCGCGCCGCACCAACACAACGTCGCCAGGCCCGCCAACACGTACACCACTCGATAGGAAACGGGGGCAGCGCGGCCGCCACCCGGCATCGGATGGGGTGTCCCGGCGGAATCGCGGGGCGGGATCCATGGCCGAGGCGTACGAGAGGGGGGCATGAACGGACGCTAGCTACGTAGGTGCGCCACGGGAATCGGTCGATAGGACCCGCTGCGACCGCGTGCGGGACTCGAACTTGCGACCGAGGGATCATGAGATCAGGACGGGCGACTCGGCGAGCTGCCTGGACGGGCTTCCGACAGCGGAAACGCCTCTCGGCATCTCACCGCTCCCCCGTCGTCCGTCGGCCTCTTGCGGACCAGATGCGAATTGCTCGCCTGGGCCCGGGTGGGCCCTACGCATACCCTCGACAGTGTGGAACCAGATCCTCAGGACACGCAGCCATCTGCGTCTCGCTGGAGCGTTCGTCGCCGGTGCCCGGAATGCCGTGGGGCTGCGCGGCTTCCAGGCATGGTGAAGACCAGCGGCATGGGTAAGGGAATGGGAAGCGTTTTCGGGCCCTGCCCCACCTGCGATGGTGTTGGCTACCTGGTCGAGGACGACCTGGCGGACTGACAGCTTGGGGCTCGTCGTGCCATCGAAACCCCGCCTGGTCACCTTCGACTCCAAGCACGAACTCGGGGACCTGGCGGCCGTCGGGACAGGTGATCGTGACTGCGGCGCGGATCGCCTCGTACGCCTAGTCGATCGGCTCCGGATCGCCGGAGTCAACCGCACGGTTCCGTTCATCAAAGAGCGGTCGCAACTGCTCGAACGCTGGCTGAGGCCTGAACCTGCCCCGGCGCCAGGGCATTCGTGCTCCTCGACCTCGCCGAGTGGTTCACCGCCGGCACCGTAGACCCGCCAGACTTCGTCGGAGTCGCCACCTGCTGCCACAGGGAGGACCCTGACCGGGGCAGGGTGCCTTGGGATTAGAAGAAGGTCGCGGATGACTGGTCAAGCCGTCACGCGCCTGTTCAGCCCGTCCGTGGTTGTCGGGCATCGTCGGCCACTGCCGCTGTCCTCGGCGCAACGAAGACTGTAGCGGCACCAGCAGGCCGCCCCTGTGGTTCAAGCCTCCATCGCGGCCGTTCTCTTCTATCCGCTGTGCCTGCTCGTTTTTGTACGGGGTGATCAGTCTCGCTGTGCAATCGACTTCTGTGCGACGCTTGATCGGGCAGCATCCCCGGCGCCTACAGCTCGCTCTGCTCGTCGCGTTAGGGCTCGCGACCGGCTTCGCAGCGACGGGGGTCCAGGTGGAAAGCGCCCTACCGGACGAACGACCTGGTCCCCGTCCGGGGAGGGCGGTAGCCCTTGTGGCGCGCGGCGCGGTGATCTTCGGCGGCATCTCTGAGGGTCGGGGTTCGGGGCCCAGGCCGAGGTCTTAGGTCAACTCGCTCCGGCATACTCCGGGCATGAACCAGGACGACCCGCTGAGCGATCGGCTGCAAGTGGGTGCGCATATCGCCGTGCTCATGGCAGTGCTCCTGGTGCCGCTAATGTGCTGTGGCGGGTTGTTCGCGAACTGGTTGTGGAACAACTGACCGCCCTTGGCCGACTGGCGCGGCCCGCTCTACGGGCCGCGTTGATCTGATAGACACGGGATCGAGCCGTGCCCCCTGTGCGGCGTTGGGATGCGACCATGCTGCGCCCCCTCAGCGTCCACGGTCAGTCCTCCTCGCCGCTTGGGCCGAAAGCCTCCGCGATCATCTCCCCGTACTCGATGTCGGTTGCGCCGCGCCACTCGCCGGTCGTCGGGTCCTGTACCAGCCATGGCTGGTACAGCGTGCCCTCGACCCACTTCGAGAACCAGTCAACGATCGTCATGTGCTGCGGGAATGCGCAAGACACGCCGTCCGGGGCCGGGTTCGGGTCGTAGCCCCAAATCTGGCCGTCAGCGAGGTTGAGTTCACTGCTGATGCCGCAGCCCCAGTCGCACAAAATGAGGACGCCGCCCTTGAGTCCGGTCAGCGCGTCCAGGCCGCCAGTTCGATGTCCGTCCCTGAGGCCGAGAAGACCGTAACCGGGGCCGAAGCCGCCGTTACCGACCTCCAGATAGAGCCGGCGCAGCAGCGACGGCAGTGATCGTCCGGCCAGTTGCTCGGCCTGCGCGACTGCGGCAGGCGGCGCGGGTCGGAGCGGCCCTACCCGGCCGGCTGGCACCTCGTCGATGTACCCGCCGGCGGCGATACGTCGGACCACCGCATCGAACACGCGGTCCTCTCTTGTCGACATGGCCCGCAGCGTAGCCGCACGGTGTGCCATTCATCCGTCGGCTCGTCGGCAGGGCTCAAGCACCACACCGAAGGCGGCAGATCCCGCAGATCCGGACGCCCCAGACGATCGTCACCCGAATTGGAAGCCGAACGGCATGAGGAACGGAAAGTAGGCAGTCCAGATCGCTGTCGGCTGGCCGTTGCGCATCGGCAGATCGAGTAGATTCTGAGTAGTGAAAATGACTGTCGCAGCCGTCGACAGCGCGAGTACACCCGCAACGGCAGCCAGCCCGATCACGGCGCGGCGGTGTGCCAGACGCAGGACAGTTCGGGCAAGCAACCACCCTGAGGCCGCCCCGAGTAACCAGCCAGCAACGGTAAGGATCTTCACGGGTACGGGCGTGAAGCGCCACACCCATACCTCGATCGAGTCGCCGCGTGGCTCGGTGCAGGGGCCGCTCGGGCTGAACTCCCATTCCATGACCAGGTCACCGGTCCGTCCGCGTTGCCGGCGGTAGAACGCCTCGAACGCGCTCCGGTCGCCGCCTGCGGTCAGGGCCAGGAGTTCGGCGTCGTCCTGGGCGCTCATGCCTCTCTGTCGCAGCGGGACCGCGTTCTGGTTCGCGACACTGGTCAGGCTTCGTCAGAGGATGGTGACGGTGATCACCTGTAGCACTCGGCGCGGTGCTGCACATGTCTGTCCTGGATGCAGTCGTGTATCCAGGACAGGAGCAGAGCATGACGACCGCGTTGCTCGACCGCGCGCCGACGCCGCCGCCCGTCAGCAGCCCTCCCGGGCGGGCGCCACGGTTGTACGCGCTGGACGGGTTGCGGCTGATCTGTGCTCTTGCGGTGGCCGGATACCACTTCGGCGACTCGTGGAGGTTGGACGGGGTGCGCCCGCCGGCATACTTCCTGCCGGACGCGGCACCGGTGCTGATCTATGGCTTCCTCGGAGTCGAGACGTTCTTTCTGATCAGCGGATTCGTGATCCTCATGAGCGGCTGGGGGCGCACCGTTCGCGAGTTCGCTGTCTCCCGCGCCGCACGACTCTATCCGGCGTTCTGGGCATGCGTGCTGACGACGACAGCCGTAACGGCAGTGTTGCCGATCAGCGGCGGGCTGCCCTTCCCACCTCCGCCGGACGGGTGGGACGTGCTGGTCAACCTGACCATGTTGGCGGAGCCCCTCAACACGCCGCTTGTCGACACCGTGTACTGGACGCTCTGGATCGAGCTCCGGTTCTATCTGATCGCGGCGTGCATTCTTGCGGCCAAGCTGACCGACCGGGGAGCAAAAATATTCGCTGCCGTGTGGCTGGCCGTCGCCGTGGTCATGCCCGTTTTCCGGGGTGCCGCCCTGGACGAGGCCGTGATGTCCGATTTCGCGCCGTACTTCATCGCCGGGATTACCCTGTTCCTGCTTCGCCGCAACCGATCCGATCGATGGCTGTGGGTGCTGTTGCTCGCCACGTGGCTGGTCAGCCTGCAGCGCGTGCACGAGCGGACCCTGGAGTTGAAGCCCGGCTTCGAGGTGCCCGTCTGGCCGGCACCGGTACTGCTCACCGGGGTGTACCTTCTGATGCTCATCATCGCGCTCGGCTACACCGACCGGGTAAAGATGCTCTGGCTGGCCACCGCGGGTGCACTCAGTTACCCCTTCTACCTTTTGCACCCGCGCATCGGATACAGCGTGATCCGCAACGTGTACGAGGAAACCATGCTCCCCGCGTCGATACTGATCGGCGGCACCGTGCTCGGGCTGCTGGCGGCAGCCTGGCTTGTCCATCGCTTCGTCGAGCGCCCACTCGCACCCTTGGTTCGCGGCTTGGTATTGGACCGGCGACGACAATGACCACCAGACGAAACGCGCCGAACACGAGGAAGAGTGTGGATCCGACGACCGCGGATGCCGAATCCGCCTTCCGCGAGCTGTTCGAGGCCGCGTATGACGATCTGCTGCTCTTCGTCGAACGCCGTGCACACCTTGCCGTCGCCGAAGACGTGGTCGCCGAGACGTTCTTGATAGCGTGGCGCCGCTTGGACGAAGTACCGAAACCACCCGGCGAGGCCCGCGCCTGGCTGTTCACCGTCGCCCGCAATGTTCTGCACAATCGGCAGCGCAGCGACCAGCGGCAGCGGAGCCTCGCGCTTCGCGTCCTACGGGAACCCGATGCTCCGAGCAGCGCCGAGGCCGACCTCGCGGCTACCCGCATCGACCTGATGAATGCTTGGCAGCGCCTGTCATCCGCCGATCAGGAAGTACTGACGCTGACCGCGATCGAAGACCTCACCGGGCCCCAGGCAGCACAAGTCCTGGGCATCTCCCGGCCCGCGTTCAGTCTGCGCCTGCTGCGTGCCCGCCGCCGCCTACGTCAGCATCTTGGTCAGCGGCCGAACAGCGAACCCACAAGCATCCCCGCACCGGCCGGCCCTTCACGACGCGGAGGCTCCGCATGACCCACGACGATGTCCTGGACCAGACAATCCGCGCTGCCGCGGTCCCGGTGCCCGCACGCGTCGGGCAGGAACCCGCGCGAGAATTGCTCGAGCGGATCGTCGCCACTGATCGGCGACCACGCCCGGCACCAGCGCGCACACCGCACCGTCGGCCTCGCCTGGCGATCGCCGGCGCGGCCGGAGCGCTCGCCGCCGCTGTCGCCTTCACCCTGACACTTGTCAACGCTGGTCCCGCGTTTGCGTCGTGGACGCCCGAGCCGAGTCCGATCTCGGATGCCGAGGCACGCGACCTCGCCGCCAAATGCCTGCCTGCCCAGGACGCGAGCGTCGCAAGGGTGGTCATCGGTGAAAAACGCGGCGAGTACGCATACGTGAACGCCGTGTCGCCGGCTGGAAGCCAGACGTGCTTCCGCGACCGCAACGGAGACGTGACGAACACCAGCATCCTTACCGTGTTGACCAGCACCGAGCGGCTCGGCGCCGGGGGTGTCGAGCTGTACTCGTGGGGTCAACTCCGCACCGACGAAGGCTACGTCCGGATCATGGCGGGACACGTCGGCTCACAGGTGACGAGTGTGGAGATCAACTTGCGGACCAAGGATGGCCATTCGTCACGGACGGCGCGGGCAACCGTTCGCGACGGTTACTTCGGCGCCTGGTACCCCGAGGGCCTCGACGAGTCGAGCAGCAACACCACCACACTGACCGTCCGCCTCGCAGACGGCAGCGCGGTGAACCTGTCCGCCCGCGAACTGTACGAACAACCGAAGCTGGACTGAGAGGGTGGTTCGGCGGGCCCCGCCCGCCGGGAGGCCGGCTGGCGGCATGCCCTCGCACCGTCGCCGGTCAGCGGCCCTGCAGGCGCTGGACGTTGTCGCCGAAGGTCCCAGCCAAGGAGGTGCGGTGACCTCGACGATGCCGATCCGCCTGCCCGGCCGACGTACCGCTCCTCTGCCTCGAAACCCAGCTCTGTCGAAATCCCCGCCGGAGGTATCGGTTCCGGCCCGCGGCGAGTCTGCAACTATCGGCTGGCGCGCCGGCCGATGCCGACGCTTGCGCCGCCAGCAGGCCGAGCCGCCTTGGTAAAGAGAGCAAGCGATTCGGCAGTCAACGGGATACTGCCTCAATGATCAGGTTCCGGTTCGAGCTGTACCCACTGGACGAGATATCGCCGTGGGGCAGTGACCAGCCGAAGCTCCACTGGTTCGGGCTCACCGAGGGCTGGTACTGGCTCGAAGCAGGCGGGCAGGAGCTGCTGCGCCGCAGCCGGGAAGCTCACCCGCATCCCTACATCGACTACTACCTGGCCCGGCTCTGGGAAGACGTCATTGTCCTTACACCCGAGGTGCTGGAGCCGGTGCCCGACGACCTGCAGCCATTCATTGCCTCCCACCCCGGGCAGTGGGCGTGTGACCCGCTCGAGTTCGTGGCCGAACCGGGTGAGGAACGGACCGACGACGGGAACGCGGACGCGCCCGACCATCCAGTCGTCACGGCCGCGATCTGGCACGGCGAGCACCATCTGGACTTCGGTTACCTGCGCAATCCTCCCAAGCTCCGGTTCTGGCGTACCATCCGCGGCGATCACGACGAGGTCACCGTTGATTGGCGGCATGAGGACGACGGCGAGATCGGTTTCACCGCCGACCCCTCAGTCCGGATCAGCGTCCCGACCACCGCATACGTTGAGGCCGTGCACACCCTCAACCGCGAGCTGCTGAACACCATGGGGCAGCGGGTCGAGGAGCTGGAGCGCCGCGGCGGGATACCTGGCGTGGACCTTGACCTCGTCCATCTGAGGCGGGAACACGAGAACCGACGGCAGTGGCTTGCCAAGAACCTCGACCGCTCCCCGAGGACCGACTGGTACGTCGTCCGCGAAGGTGCCCGCCTGCTGCTCGGTGACTTTCAACGGGGCGATGCCCCGACGGGCTAGCCGTCCTGCGAGCACCTGACCGGGACAGCATCCGCTTATCGGCCATGACAGGACGTTGCGTGGGCGGCCATCCTGTCGCCCCTAGCTTGCTGGATTCGGTCGCACATCAGCTCCACTGCGGCACGGACCGCCATCTCGGCGGTACGGAGGCGTTCCGGCTCCGCATCTCTGATCTCCGCGGTCATCCGAACCTCGCCGGCGATCACGTTCGGCACATCCCGACCGTGATGAAGCCGATGCCGAGATACTGCGTGACGTAGAGCGCGGTGAGCGTCCCGAGGCGGCCCATCAGGCGGCACGCCAGTACGCGAGCGCAGTGAGCTGGTGCTTGCCGACACCGAGCGTGCGCCGTAGGTGCCGGGTGATGCCGCGAGTGCTGGCCGCCTCACAGGCCACCCAGTAGTGCGCGGTCCCGACGGCGGGCAGCGCTGTGCAGACGGTGTCGACCAGGTGCCGGCCGTCGTCGCGGCGGCGCACCCACGTCACGTCGTGGTGGGCGCGGGCGCGCAGGGTCAGCGCCTTCTCGCCCTCGTGGGCGTACTCGAGCCAGACCGTCGCCGGGATGTCCGCGCCGGCGTCGAGGAGGCTGTTGACCGCCGGCAGCGAGGCCGCGTCGCCGACCAGGTAGAGGTGTTCGGGCACCGGGTCGGGCAGCGCGAACGCACTGCCCTGCACGGTCGCGTCGATGGTGTCGCCCACCCGCGCGGTGGTCGCCCAGCGGGCGGCGCAGCCCTCATGCACGGCGAACTCGAGTGTGAATCGCCCGGTGGCCGGGTCAGGATCGACGAGCGTGTAGGCCCGTTGGTGGGCCCGTCCGTCGTTGTCGAACCAGAGCCGGATCCACATCGTCGGGTGCGTGCCGCAGGCCGCCAGCAGCCCGCCGTCATCAAGGAGCAGGCGCTGGTAGTGCCCATCGACCGACTCGGTGCCCAGCACGGTGAGCCGGAAGTCCCGGCCCCCCATGGCCTTGAGCACCAGGCCCTCCCAGTTCCGTTTCACGAGCCCCTCCATGTAAGGTCCACCTTAGTTAGGTGAGGGTACCCTAAGTTGACCATTTGAGGGAACTGCCACTCCAGGGTGGCGGGTGATCCTCGCCGATACGGCTGCGAGGGCTGAACACCAGCAGCGTCCAGGGCGTCTCCGGCGCCTGCTGGCGCCCAGCAGTGTCTGGCCGACTGGGCCGTCGGCGACCTGATCCCGCTCTGCCCACCCTCGCCCGAACCCCGAAGGAGGACACGATCGTGATCTACCAGGAACAGATTCCCGACCTCGGCGACCTGACGCTGGAGCCGGTGCGCCCCGACCAGCACGCCGTACTGCTGCACGGCTGGGTCACCCTGCCCCGCAACGCGTTCTGGGGAATGGGTGGACACAACCTCGACGACGTGCGCGAGATCTACACCTTCCTCGACGGGCTGGACACCCATCACGCGTACCTGGTCCTGCTCGACGGCGAACCGGTCGGGCTGTTCCAGACCTACCAGCCCGAGGCGGACCCGGTCGGTGAACGCTACCCGGTCCAGCCCGGCGACGTCGGGATGCACCTGCTCCTCAACCCGCCGCGGCGCTACGCCCGCGGCCTCACCACCGCCGTAGGCCCGGCCCTGGCCCGCTTCCTCCTGCGAGATCCCGCCGCGCAGCGCATCGTGGTCGAGCCGGACGTGCGCAACGAGGCCGCGCTGCGACGGCTACGAACCGAGGGCTTCACATTCGCCTCCGAGATCGACATGCCGGACAAGCGGGCACAGCTGGCGTTCCTGACCCGCCAGCGGTTCGAGGCGAACCACCAGCGGGCCTGATCCAGGCGCCCCGAGCGGCTCACCTGCACCACGGCGGGATGTCTGGCAGCCGGGGAGCCCACACCGCCGCGCCCGACGACCGGTCGGGCCCGGACAGCCAGCCGCCCTCGCGCGACGCGCCGGTGGCCCGCCCGCAGGGTACGGTCGGCGAGCCACCGGTAAGCGCCCGTCAGCCGTTGTCGATCAGGCCGGCGATCTCGTTGTAGATCAGGTGTGCCTTCGCCCCCTGGTTGGACGGGCACCCACCGAGGTGGTGCAGGGCGATGACGCGGTGGTTGGCGTCGAGTACCGGGGAGCCCGAGTTGCCGCCCGAGGTATCGCAGCTGTAACTGATGTTCCAGGCGTTGTAGTTCGCGTTGCGCACCGTGCAGACGCCGCCGTTCTGCGTGTCCTCGTAGATCGACAGCCGCTTCGGGCTGCCATCACCGTGCCCGGGCACGTACATCCGCGTACCGGTGCTGGTCGCGGTCGTCCTCAGGTAGAGCGTGCCGAACCCCTGGATCGCGGCGAAATTGTTCACCGAGTAGAGCGCGTAGTCCAATTCACCCGAGCCACCGCTGCTCACCCGGTAGAGGGTCGCACCGCTCACCTTCGTGCCCGGGCCGGGGTTGCTGCCACCACAGGTGGCGCACTGGTAGTCGAACTGCGCCTCGCTGGCGCTGACCGCGGACTGGGTCGAGAAGCAGTGCTTGTTGGTCAGCATCCGGTTGGTGTTCCCGACTCGCCAGGTGGTGCACAGTCCGCCGCCACCGATGAGCAACCGTGCCACCGCCCGCCCACGGGCGTACTCGGTGGGGTGGGTGCTCTGGTAGCAGACCACGTCCCGGCGGGCGTCGGTGCTACAGACCGACGTGGTCGAGAAGTTGTGCTGGGCGATCTCGGCCTGGTCGTACCCTCGCCAGAACCGGTCGATGTCGACGACCGCGCGAGCGGGCCGCGCGCTGTGCAGCGTCACCACGGCGGTGTCCCCTGTCACGGACATCGCCCAGAAGCCCGGCCCGCCGTCGGTGGTGTAGTCCGAGCCGGTCGCCCGGTCGAGGCTCCGGTCGTACCGGTAGGTCTCCCGGCCATCCGGGCTGGACACCGTGACATAGTCCCCATCGTTCAGCCGCAGGGCGCTGAAGTGGACCTTGACGTACGTGGCGCCGGGATGCCGGATGAGCTGACGCGCACCCGCCCGGTCGGCGGTGCGGGTGGTGTCGAGTGTGCGCAGTTCACCCACAGTGGTGACGCCTTCGGCGGAGAACTGTGCCGCCTCCGGCGCCCGGACCGACGCCGGAGCCACCGGCCGGGTCGGATCCGCCCCGGAGGCGGACGCCGGCAGCATGCTCACCCCGAGCGCCCACACGCCGAGCACCACCGCCGCGTATCGCGGACCGCGCCGCAACATGTCTCTCATCCGCACTCCTTTCCGAGGAACGGCGAACGCCGTCCCGATGGGCTCCCTCGCACGAACCTTTATAGAAGGATATCGATTGAGGGCGAGATGCGGTACCGACGGCCGGCCCGGCATCGACCCCGGAGCGCCGCACGGGTCCGTCCGGATGCCGACCGGAACCCGCGGACAACACGCCCGGCAGCGCACCCGCAACCCGTACGTGCTCCGCGGCCTCATCTACTCCGCGGCCCGCAACCGCCGCATGCAGGGCCAGCACAACCACGGCGACGCCTACTACCGCTGCCGCTTCCGCAGGAGTACGCCCTCACCAACAGGTTCCCGACCTGTCAAGCCAGCGCCGAGCAACGCGCCTCAACTGATTCCGGTCGCACGCATCTGCCGCCGATCGTTACTCAGCGACCGACTGGAGCCTGGGGTTGCTGGCACACCCCCTAGAGCGTCCTAGGACGTGGTCTCCTCGTACATGCATGCGGGGCCGTCTTTCATCAGCCATCCTGCGATGGTGTTGTAGTCCGCATCGGTGAGGCCATGGCGTGGGTTGACACGATGCAGGAGCGCGGGAGAGCTGTGGTTCGCGGCCACCCAGGACCGGTCGGCGTCGGTGATCTCGTCGTCGACCCAGACGAACCGGCGTCCCGCGGCCCATTCGACGAGGTGGCGAGTCTTCCAGTGCAGCCGACCGTCGTCGTCATCTTCGTCCGGCCAGTCGACGATGGGCAGCTGAGGCAGGCCGAGCCGCGGCGCGAGTACCTCGTTCGCTTCGGCCATCCAGGTCGTGGCCCAGACCAGGTCGCACGGCAACGCGGCCAGGCGACGGCCGTGTTCAGGGCTGAGTCCGGCCAGCAACGGGTTGGGTTCGTCGTCCATCTGCCACGCGCCGCCGGCGAACGGCAGGAGTGTTCCGTCCACGTCCAGGAACAACAGCGGACGCGTACCGATCCCGTGTGCGGCGAGGCGGCGTACGCTCGCCTCACCGAAGTCCTCATCCGGCCAGATCTGGTCCGCGGCCCAGTCCAGCCACTGGTGCGGCGGCTCGTCGGCCTGGAAGTACGCGATTCGCGCCGCCTGGTCCATGGGGGCGGACTCCCACCAGTGCCACCAGAGCATCAGGTGCCATTCGCCGTCGCCCATGCGCCAGCCGATGCTGTACCTCTCGATCTCCGGGTGCGCTCGCCATGGCGGTAGGACCCGGCTGTGAGTGTCAAGCTGTTCGCGCACCGCGGCGTCGAGAAGCCTGCGGGTCCGTTCGTCCACCAATTAACGCTCCTTCGAGGTCCGGCAGCTCAACCCCTACGCGGTCACGCGGGTCGCCCGTTCTGTTCCCGTAGCCAGTAGGCGGCGGTTTCGCGGACGTCTTCGTTTGGGTCGTTGAGCGCCTCGCTGATCACGTTCGCGTGCCGGTAGGACTCCTTGCGCCAGCCACGCAGGGAGAGGATCGCCAGCCGTCGCACGGTGGCGTCCGGGTCCTGGCTGACCGTCTGTCCGAGTAGCGGAAGGACCCGCCTCGCGACGGCGGCACCGAGACGCCGTTCGCCGAGCACGCACACCGCGTGCCGGCGGATGACGACGTGCGGCGAGGCCAGTCCGCGGATCGCTTCGTCGGCCTCGTCGACGGTGATGTCGCAGTACCCCCGCCTTGGCTTGAGCTCCTCGGCCAGCGCCGGCACATACGCCGGCCGGCGCTCGATGACGTCCTGCAAGGGCCGGTAGTCCAACCGCCGTGCGATGACCGCCTGGTTGCGGAAGCTGGTGTACGGGGCGGCGACGGCGGTGATCACAACCTCCTGCGGAAGACGGTGGATCTGGTCGAGCACGAGATCGAGGCGGCCCAGCCGCGCCAGCGCACGGCCCGCCCACGACTGGTCCGGTCCTTCCCGCTCGGTCAGCGCCTCGTGCAGTGCCCGCAGGACGCCGTCGTCGGGTTGGCCGATGTCGGCCAGCAGCTTGGCGGCCCGCCACGCCCGGTCCTTGGCAGAGAGCAGGGGGATCAAGGCGGGAAACGCGGCCGGCCCGAAATCACGCAGCGCCACTTGGGCGTCCTCGCCGCTGATCGGGCCGTCAAACGCGTCCAGCCGGGCGACGTAGTACGCGGCGCGTTCGGCCTCCGGTAGTGCGGCGACCCGGGCCATCACGACCGCCCGCTGGTCGTACTCAGGGATGTGCCGGCTCACCTCACGTTCGGTGAGGACGCGTTTGATCAGCGTCTCGTGGTACTCGTCGTCGAGCAGCAGCACCACGAAGTCCCGGTCGGTGAAGCCGCTGGTGCGAAGTGCGACCCTGGCTCGCTTACACACGCGCACGAGCATCGACAGGTACCGGCGGAACGTCGCCTCCCACTGCCGGGGCGTCCCTCGGCAGGCCTCCGCGGTCAGCTGCCGTGCCCAATCCCGGGTCAGGTCCTCGGCGAGCCACTCGTCGTCGTAGTGGTCCCAGTCGGCGGCGTTCCACCGCACATCCGTCTGCTCCTCGGCGGGAAGCCGCGCCAACGCTTCGACACTGTTCATCGCGAGGCTGGGCAGGCTGATCTGGCCATCGGTCTCGCGGTGGATCCGGTCCAACGCCGCGGCGTAGAACCGCTCGTCAGGATGTTCGGCGATGGTCGACCGGACGGCTTGCACCAGGCCGTCTACCAGCACGCGCTCGAAGCTCGCCCAGTCCAAGCCCACCGCCACCCCGCTATCCTGCCCGACACGGCCGCTCCCCTCCCCGATGGCTGCCCCGCCAATCCCGTCCGGCCCGAGAACCGCCCGGGCCGAACCCGATATTGCTGGTCTTGGTGGCTGCGGGGACGCGGACGAGGGCGCGGCCTTTGTGTCGGTAGGTCGCGATGGCGACGGCGACACCAATACCGCGCCAAAACGGCCCACTACCAGCGAAGACTCCGACTCCGCCAGGTGCGGCTGGAGTACTGAGCGCGGTTCAGCACCAGAACGCCTGACCCCGTGGTCGAGTGGCGATGATTTTGCGGTCAACCGCGCGGCGCTCGGTCCGCAGGAGCGTCGCGACGCTGAGCTGCACGGCTCGGCGGAGCGGGGATGATGCCGTCAGTACGAGTCGTGGCCGCCGCAGTCGCAGCCGCAGGCTTGGACTTGCGGCGGTGGAGCGTGAGAGTCATGACCAGCACGACCAGCGCTCCGACGATCAGCCCGAGGATCGCGCTGGCCACCGTGTTGACGAGCCAGCCGACGAGCCCGCCGAGAACACCCGTGGCGTCGTGGGCGGCGACCTCCACGTGGTGCACGGCCTCGTACAGGAAGTGCAGGTTCAGCTCGTTCGTGCCCAGCAGCAGGATGTGCCCGCCCACCCACAGCATCGCCGCGGTGCCGACTACCGTCAGCACGGTGAGGACTACCGGCATCGCCCTCACCAGACCGCGGCCGAACGTGGCGACGGCGCCGGAACGTTGCGACAGGCGCAGCCCGGCGTCGTCCATCTTCACGATCAGGGCCACCACGCCGTACACCAGGACGGTTATGACGACGGCGACGACAGCCAGGATCGCCAGGCGGGACCAGAACGCCTCATCGATCACCTCGTTGAGGGTGATGACCATGATCTCCGCCGAGAGGATCAGGTCGGTTCGTACCGCCCCGGAGACCAGTGTCGTCTCGTCCTGCAACTTCTCCTCGCCCGCGCCGTGGGCATCGTGATGGGCGATCTTGGCCCACACCTTTTCCGCGCCTTCGTAACAGAGGTAGGCGCCGCCGAGCATGAGGATCGGAGTGAGCAGCCAGGGCACGAACTGACTGAGCAGCAGCACCGCCGGCAGGATGATGAAGAACTTGTTGCGCAGCGACCCCAGGGCAATGCGCTTGATGATCGGCAACTCACGCTCGGCCGCCAGGCCCCGCACGTACTGCGGCGTGACGGCAGCATCGTCGACGACGACGCCCGCAGCCTTGGCGCCGGCCTTCGCGGCGGCCGCCCCGATGTCATCGATCGACGCGGCAGCGGCTCGGGCCAGCACCGCCACGTCATCCAGCAGGGCTACGAGTCCACCGGCCAAGGGAGGGGTCCTTCCAGGGTTGCGCGGAGTTCGAACCGGCCCATTCTCGCTCAGGTCCCCGTGCGCGGCACGCCACCGCCCGGTCGTATATCGGGTGAGAGCTCGCGGTGAGCGGCTATCGCGCTCAGCCGACGCCCCGCCACCACCGCGCCCGGGTCATCACCTGGTGCCAGCTCAGGCCGAACCCGTCCGCCGCAGTCACCGTCAGCCAAGGTCGGCGTAGATGCGTTTCGGTCGCTGTCTGGGTCGGCCGCGGATGCCTCTGATCGGCGGGATCTTGTCGACCAGGGGCAGTAGTGGGCAACGTCGTGGAGGTTGCCGCCGGGCAGGGACGCGGCGGGTGGGATGCCGCCCCGTCGGTGATGACGTGGTGTTTCGAGCCTGGCTTGCGGCGGGCGACCGGGCTCGGGCCTGTTTTGGCCGCCCTCGGCAGACAGCGACCGAAGCGACAATCCAACTGCTGAGCAGCCTCGCGGCCTGGCGACACGGCTCCTTGAACGTGATGCGCGCGCTAGCTCGGCAAGAACGAGCTCCCAGCTCCATCTCCGCCTCTAGCTGGTGGAGCGCTCGCTCTGCACTGCCCTCATCTGCCGCCGTCGCGTGTTGGTAGCGCCTGGCATTGTGCGCTGTCATGCCGAGAACGGTGCACCTGATCATGACGGGAAGGGCCTTCGGCCGGGTATCGGTGGTGCGGCTGCGTCGAGAACGGTGGCGGTTGGCCGTTGTCTTGCGGTCGGGTGGCGGCAGTGTCAGCGGCGGCCGTGTTCGATGCGGTGGCGGGCGCGGGAGCGGGCGGCGGCGGCCGGGGTCGAGCCGGTGGCGCGGGCTGTGCGCAGGATGTCGGCGAGGGTGTCGGCGATGCCGTGGACCCGGGCGGTGGCCTGGGCGGAGGTTTCCTGGTGCAGTTCGACGGCAGTGGCGTGGATGATGCCGCCTGCGCTGACGATGATGTCCGGTGCCCAGAGGATGTCGTGCTGGTGCAGCAAGTCGGCGGTGGCCGGGATGTCGAGTTGGTTGTTGGCCGGGCCGGCGATCGCGGCGCAGCGCAGTGTCGGCACTGTGTACGGGGTGAGCAGACCGCCGAGGGCGGCGGGGACGAGGACGTCCACCTCGGCGGTCAGGCAGTCCTGCGGGCTGGTCCAGGCGGCACCCGCCGTGTCGGCGAGCATTCGTCTACCCTCGTCGATGTCGGCGGCCACCAGGGTCGCGCCGGCGTCGGCGAGCATGCGCAGTACGTGGCCGCCGACGCGGCCGAGGCCGAGCACGGCGAAGCTGCGCGCGGACAGGTCGGCTGACCCGAATCGCTCGGCGCACAGGGCATGCAGCGCGGCGAGGACGCCGACGGCGGTGTGTCCGGAGGAGTCGCCGCTGCCACCGGCGTGCACCGGTTGGCAGAACGCATGCGGGGTCCGCTCGGCGATCGTGACCATGTCGTCCGGTCCGGTTCCCACGTCGGGTCCGGTGGCATAGGCGCCGTCCAGCCCGGCGATCGCGTCGCCCGCGTCATGCAGCACCGCCCGACGGGCGGCCGCGTCGAGTGTCCTGCCCGGGGGCAGGGCGACGACGGTCTTGCCGCCGCCGTTGGGCAGCCCGGCCAGCGCGCATTTGTCCGACATCGCGGCCGACAGCCGCAGCGCGTCGGTGAGCCCGTCACGCCAGTGCGGGTAGTGCACGATCCGGCAGCCGCCGATGGCCTGACCGAGCGCGGTGGAGTGCACCGCGACAACGATCGGCAGGCCGGATCGTACGCCCTGCCTGATGACGACGTGTTCGTGCACGGACTCGGTGTCGAGGTGGGTCGCGACCATGATGGCTCCTGTCGTGCGCTCGCCGGAACGGGATCGACAGTAGGCAGGTGGCCGGCGCCGACCAGCTCAAAGCGAACATCGTTCGGAGAAGATGACAAGATCCCGGTCGTGGACGAACTTGATACGGCGATCATCGAGCACCTGCAGACACATGCGCGGCAGACCAACCGCGAACTGGCCCGCGCGGTCGGCATCGCGCCGTCCACCTGCCTGGAACGCGTGCGCGCACTGCGGGACCGCGGCGTGATCACCGGCTATCACGCCGAGATCAGCCTGGCCGCCCTCAACCGCGGCGTACAAGCATTGCTGCACGTGCAGGTCCGGCCCCTGAGCCGCACCGTCATCGACGGCTTCAAGAAATATGCGATGGAGCTGCCCGAGGTGCTGTCGGTGTACGTCGTGGCCGGCGGCGACGACTTCCTCGTCCACGTCGCCGTCCCCAGCGTCGACAGCCTGCACTCCTTCCTCATGGACAAGTTCAGCGGACGCCGCGAGATCGTCGGGTTCCGCAGCTCCGTCATCTACCAACACGCCCGAAAACAGGTCATCGAACCACTCGACCCATAACGCACGGCCACGGAGTCGGGGACAGTGCGCACATCTACCGCCGACCAGGCGCGGCGCGGTCGCCAGGACCGCTTGATCAGGTGCGCGTTCATGCCGCTGACACTGCGCGGCGATCGCGATGCGGCGGGCGGCTCCGGCCGAGGGGCAGGCCGCGGCGGCAACACCTACGTTCAGCCGGAAGCCGACCACTCGTGGACCGGTCGCGGTAGCCGCCGAGAATGTGGCCACCTGCACCACGCGGGCCCGGTATCCCCATGCGTCTACCGGCGGCAGCGGCATCCCGGGCAGCATCCCGCCCACAATCAGCAGTGGATGGCAGTCGAGGCCGTGGCCGGATCCGAACCGGCGTACGCGGTTTTGCAGACCGCTCCCTGACCTCCCCGGCGGCCCTCGACTGCGTGTACTCCACGTCCTCTACCCCGCCGGCGGCGAGGCATGCGACTCGCTTGCCGGTCAGTCGCTGCCGGCTCTGCGCCATCTTGCGGGCCTCCCTTCGCGGTGCCGCCCGGTCGGCGGCGCATCGCTCGGTCGCGGCCGCCTTCCCGGTGTCGGCACCGTAGAACAGGGCGACGCACGCGTTCGAGGGCAGACAGTCCGGACATGCGCTCGCCGCCGCGCCGAGAATGGTCCTGCCTCGAGAGTGCTTGCTGTCCCAGCGGGAAGGCACTCGACAACCCACTGGTACCCAGGCTCGGGAAAGGTCACGACATGACCCTCGCCGCCGACGCGATCGAACTGCCGTCCGGCCAGACGATGCCCGTGCTCGGCCAGGGCACGTGGTACCTGGGTGAGCGCCCCGCGAGGCGACGGGATGAGCTGGCCGCCCCACGCGCCGGGCTCGACCTGGACATGACCATGATCGACACTGCCGAGATGTACGGTGACGGTGCTTCCGAGGAGCTCGTCGGCGAGGCGATCGTCGGACGACGCGCTGACGTGTTTCTGGTCGACAAGGTGCTGCCATCCAATGCGAGCCGACGAGAAACCGTGCGGGCCTGCCGGCGCAGCCTGCAACGGCTCGGCGTCGACCACATCGACCTCTATCTGCTGCATTGGCGCGGCGCGCATCCGCTCGCCGAGACCATCGAGGCTTTCGGCGAACTCGTCGAGGCCGGTGACATCGGGCAGTGGGGCGTGAGCAACTTCGACCTTTCTGACATGCAGGACCTCCTGGAGGCGGGCGGGGGCGCCTGCGCGACCAACCAGGTTCTGTACAACCTCACCCGCCGCGGTCCGGAATTCGATCTGCTGCCGTGGCTACGCGAGCACCAGATCCCGGTGATGGCGTACTCGCCGATCGAGCAGGGCAGGCTGCTCGGGCACCCCCAGGTCGCGGAGGTCGCCGCACGGCACGAGGCCACCGCTGCTCAGGTCGCGCTGGCCTGGCTGCTGCGGCAGGGGGCGATAGCGGCCATCCCCCGGTCGTCCAACCCCGAACACACACGGGAGAACGCGGAAGCGCGCGACCTGGATCTGGCTGAGGAGGATGTGGCGGCACTCGACGCGGCGTTCCCGCCGCCGGCCGGCCCGCAACCGCTGGAGATGTTGTAGCGTCCGGACGATTCGGCGGTGGAGCGGGGCCACGGCGCAGATCCAGCGCGAGCGCCCATCGTTCCATCGCCGTCGAGAGCTGACGGAACAGCACACATGGAGGGCCTGCTTCTGCTCAGGGACTGGCGGAGGTTCGAGCGCGCGGTGGGGCACCCAGGCGGCCGACCGGTACCCGGCCGGAGAACTGAGAAGCAGGCTCGGGACCTCGACGGCGGCTCAGGGGTGGAACTCGGCGCGGGTGCGGGGCAGCCACTCGGGGTGGTGGTCGCGCAGGTACCGAATGAGCCCCTCACGCACGTCGCAGCGAAGGTCCCACGCGCTCGGTCCGTCGGCCGCCGATGCCTGGACCTGCACGACGACGGTCTGGGGCGTCGCATCCACCATCTGCAGCACCCACTGGTGTCGATCCCACAGCGGTGACGATTCGATGATCCGCCTCGTCTCGGCGCGGAGGTCGTCCAGGTCGGCGGTGTGATCGACGTGGAGCCGAGTCTCGCCCACCACCCGCGTCTCGTGCCGGGTCCAGTTCTGGAAGGGGTGCTCGGTGAACCAGGTGGTGGGCAGGATGAGCATCCGGTCGTCCCAGAGCCGGATGACCACGTTCGTCAGCTTCACCTCCTCGACGCGGCCCCACTGCCCGTCGACCACGATCACGTCCCCCACGTGAAGTCCGTCGGCGAACGCGACCTGGATGCCGGCGAAGGCATTGCCGAGCGCGGTGCGTGCGGACAGCCCGAGCAGCGCGCCCACGACACCCGCCGAGGTGAGCACGGACAACCCGATTGTGCGCAGCGGAGGGAACGTGATCAGGACCAGGCCGATCGCCACGACCGTCACCACGACCGAGGTGAGGCGCCGTACCGGTCGGATCTGGGTGCGGGCGCGGCGGGCCCGGCGGTCGGCCCGTGTCTCGCCCGGCAGCCGGCTGAACGCGGCCCTCTCGGCGATGTGCAGGGCGCGAAGCACCAGCCACGTCACGGCCGCGACCAACAGCACCACGACGACGCGCTGGACGACACGAGGCCCCGAACCTGGGAACGCGCGGATCCCGGCATACAGCGCCGCGAGAAGCAGCACTGCGACGGCAGGGCGTCGGGACGCGCGATACAGCGGCGCAAGCAGCCAACGGTAACTATGAACAGCAGCGCGACGCCGGAACAGCACGCGGACCAGCAGGCCCGCCGCGACAACCACGGCCACCGCGACCACCGCGACCACCGGGACCATCCTCGTGGTCATCAACCAGCTTTCCTGCTACCGGCGACCCTCGCCGAAGCACTCCCATCCGTCACGCTCGCGGTCAGGCGGCGCGCCCAAGCGGTCGGAGCCTCGATCCGATCGCCGCCGTTCGCCCCTCCTGGTGCGGCCCGCGCGGATGTCCGCCGCGCGTCGCGGCATGGACGAAGCACGGGTCGATTTCGCCCACTCGGCTCCGTCGCCGCAGCGCGCGAAGGACATCCCCCGTGCGTCACGACTGGCCCAGGTTGGTTACCAGGTTGACGGCGACGGCCAGGATGCCGGTTCCGAAGGTGTACGAGAGCAGCGCGTGTCCGAGCGCCACCCGGCGCATGCGATTGCTGGTCGGTTCGTTCTCTCCCGGCGCGTAGGACATGCCAACGGTGAAGGCGGCGTATGCGAAGTCGGCGTACGCCGGAGGATCGTCCTGCTTGAAGTCCATGCCACGGCCGTCGTCGCAGTAGTACATCCGGGCGTACTTGAACGCGAAGACTGTGTTCACCAGCGTCCACGCCAGCACCACCGCAACGACGCTGAGGATCACCAGCGTGACAGCCACCACGTCCTGCCGGTCGGAGGCGCGGACGAGCGCCTCGGCCACGGCGGCGAGACTGACAACAGACGCGATCAGGATCGCCGTGTCGGTGGATCGGGAGCGCTGCTCCGCCTCGGCAAGCTGCTCGGTACGCTGCGGGCTCGCCGGCCAGCAGGACCGCCACACCCACACTAGGATTGTGCCCGCCGCGATTGTCCAGATCACCAGCGGCGTCAATTCCGGCGCCCCAGTCAGTGCGGTGACCGTCCCGGCGACAACACCGACGACCAGCGACCACAGGACACGCCTGACCGACAGCAGACGCCCCTGATCCCGCCCTCCCGATCCCTGCTCCATCCGTCGAGCGTTCCGGCTGGGCCGGATGGGGCACGGAAAATCTGGAGCTATCACCGGATTGGGCGTGAATCTCCGGAATCGCGGAGGCTCCGAGGACCGAGTTGTGTAGTGGTCGTCCCTGAGCCTCACAGGGCTGGTACCGGGCGTCGGCGGCAACTGCCCGTTCAGCCGCTGACCGTCATGCTCGAAGAGGGCGACATCCTTCACGAGCCGTCGCGCGAAAGCATGGGCTCCCAGGCACCGGGTATCCCCGGGTATGGGAAGCCAACAGCGCAACAAGCATGACAGCGGTGGCGAGTCGGCGAGGGGCCGCCGGCACCCGGGCAGCGGAGCACGGGGCCGGCAGGGGTCCACCGTGGAGCACTCCCCGAATCAGCGGCACGAGCGCACCGCGACCGGATCAGCCGGCACCGAGCGCGACCACAGCCGGTCGAAGGTGGCCCGGGAGGGGCGGGTCAACCGCCAAGGTACGGCCTGACGCTTCTCGACCAGGCCTACACCCCCACGCCCACCGCGGTCGCCGGGACGTGCCTGCGGAACCACAATCACCGAGTACGACGCCAATCTCGCCCGCTACCGGGCGGTACTCGACGCTGGCGTCGACCCGCCCGTCGTCGCCGGTCGGATCGCCGAAAGCCCGGGCAGAACGTCAGCGCGCCGATTGGCACCGGCACACGCCATTCCAAGAGAAGACCGACACCCGTGCCCGCTACAGCGAAGAGCAGATCGCGCCTACACCTCCCGCGCCGATCGCGCCGGGCAGCGCGGAACAGGCGTATCGGCTGACACTTGTGTCATGGACCTCACCCCGGATCTCGACACGCCCAGCCCTGCGCGGGTCTACGACTACTTCCTCGGCGGGTCGCACAACTTCGCCGCGGACCGTGCGCTGGCGGCCCGCATGGAGAAGGCCATGCCCGACATCGGGCACATCATGCGGGCCAACCGCGCGTTCCTGCGTCGCGCGGTCCGCGCGCTCGTCGACGCAGGCATCCGGCAGTTCCTCGACCTCGGCTCCGGCATCCCTACGGCGGGCAACGTGCACGAGGTCGCCGGCCAGCTCGCCCCGGACACCGTTGTCGCGTACGTCGACATCGACCCCGTGGCGTTCAACCACAGCCGACGCCTCCTCGTCGACGACCCGCGGACCGTGGTGCTGCACGCTGACCTGACCCAGCCGGACGCTGTGCTCGGCGACCCGACGCTACGCGACGTGCTCGACTTCGAACGGCCGGTCGCGGTGCTGCTGGTCGGCGTGCTGCACCAGCTCACGACCGACCCGGCGCCGATCATCGCCCACTACCGCGACCGGCTCGCCCCGGGCAGCTACCTCGCCCTGTCGCACGCCTCCTCCGACGAGCGTGCCGACGCGCTGGCCCTACGCGACACCTACAACCAGGGGTACGCCAACACCGCCCGGATGACCCTGCGCAGCAGGCCAGAGATCGAACGGCTCTTCACCGGCTACACGCTCGTTGCGCCGGGGCTGGTGCAGCTGCCCGAGTGGCGGCCCGACTGGCCGGTGGACCCGGACGAGGACCCGCGCCGCTTCGCCACATACTGCGGGGTGGGCCGGCTCGGCTGACCAGCTGCGTCGCCGGCCGCGGTCGGCCCGCCCCTCGACGGTGACCAGACCTGGTTCGAGACCGGCGGTGCCGGCGGGCGCCAGGTCGCCGGCGATGAGCAGGTACGGGTGGCCGGGGTCCGGCATCGGCGGCCCCAGGCACGCCGCGACGTGGGGGTCCCGCAGGTCGTCGAGGTCGCTGACCCCACGTCGCGGCCGCGCTCTTGCAGGCACACCGGTACCGGTGATGCCCGATGGTTCCGCCGGGCGTGTCCGACGCCCGGCGGAACCGCAGTAGCTATCCGAGGACGAATCGGAAGAAGCGGGGGCGGTAGATGCCCGGATCGCGGTAGTGGTCCGCGTCCGGAGAGACGCGGGTGTCCATGCTGTTGACGTTGTAGGAGGCGATGAAGGTGTCACCGGAGCTGAGCGCGGGGTGCACGTGGGCGTTGTAGGAGATGACGTCGGGGTTCCAGTAGCTGCCGTAGGGGCCGGGTTCCGGCATGCGGTAGACCGGGGTCTTCTGGGTGAAGGGGCCGAACGGTGAGCAGGACGTCCAGGCGTTGATCTGTCCGCTGAACGCCTCGGTGCTGTCCTGGCTGAGGAGGAGGAACTGTCCGCCCCAGGGGGTGACGCTGTACTCGTTGGCGATGCCGGTCAGCAGGTTGCGGGAGTTCTGCTCGCGGAGCGTCCAGCCCCACGGCGTGTGGTACTGCCAGGTGCCGTTGGCGAGGTCGCTGCCGTACACCCGCGCGATGCGCATCTGCTTGTTGATCGGGGAGTCGTCGACGCCGTAGACGTAGGTGTAGCCGTCGCCGCTGCGGCTGGCCGGCAGCAGCCCCGAGCCCCAGGCGACCCCGCTGGCTGAGGGCAACTCCCGGACGCTGACCGGGGTCCGCAGGTTGGACAGGGCGAAGTTGGCGACGACGTTGCGGTTGAACCGCCAGTCCCAGGCGCCGGAGCCGAAACGCTCGTACTCCTGGTACACCACCTGAAGTTGTCCGCCCGAGAGGTGGCCGTCACCGACCCAGTACCACTTTCCGGGCCCGGACGGCGGCATCAACGCCCGCGGCGCCCCGGCGGTGCCGCCCTGGTAGGTGGTGAGGCTGGCGCCGTTCTGCACGACGAAGGTGTTGTTGACCAGGGGGGCGCTCACCGGGCGGGTGCCGTCGCTGTTGAGCGGGCCCATCCAGGTGTCGGAGAACAGCCAGACGATCCGGCCGTCGGGCAGCTTCACCGAGTACGTGGAGTCGCCGCCGGTCCAGCCGTCCGGCGTGCTGGCGGCGTATCTGTTGAACGCGCCCTCCGGCTCGACCGTGGTCTCGACGCTGCGCACCGAGAGCGGGCGCAGCGCGCACGAGCGGGCGGTGAGTGGCAGCACGCTCTCCACGTTCGTGGTGAACGTCTTCGGGCTGCTGTCCGCGTCGGCGGAGTGGATGTCCAGTTCGGTCCAGGTGGTCACCAGGGTGGCAACCATGGGGTACGCGAAGTCCGGCACCGTGATCAGTCCACCCGCGTCGGGATGGCGCACGGTGTGGATGCTCGGGTACTTCGCCAGCGTGCCGGTGCTTCCCGTCGGCGACCAGACGACGACGGCTGATCTGCGGTTGGTGTCCCTGGTGGTGTCCACCATCAGTGTCGAGCAGTATCCGCAGCTCGCGTCGCCGGAGTTCTTGACCGCGCGGAAGTCGTGGTAGACAGCACCGCCCTTACGCAGGATGTCCTGGTACTCCGCCTGGGTGCCGGCGGGCGTCGAGTGACTCTTGCGGGCCGGTCTGGCGCCCCCGAGGGTGTCGCCGCTCGTCCCGCTCGCGCCGGTGAGGTTGCTGCGCCACAGGCTCGCGTCGGAGTCGGAGTAGCCGTAGATGCGCCAGGCGTCCACGGTCGGGGCGGGCGCGGCGTTCGCCTTGGCCAGTCGATAGTTGGCGATGTGGTAGTTGAGGAGCATGTCCGCGAAGTTCAGGCCGTAGCCCTCAGCGGTGTGCCGGATCGCCTCGATCGGCAGATGGTCGTGGTCCCGGATGCTCTCCCACGTGCGTCGCACGAAGGAGGCGTCGACCTGCTCGGTGAGGTAGGTCGGCAGCAGGAACGCGCCATACTGGGGACCGCCGCCCAGACCGCCCCAGGAGTTGAGTGCCGCCCCGGGCTTGCTGAGCACGTCGTAGACGTTGCGGGCGTACAGCTTCTCCTCGCCGGGGATGGGCACGTACGGCGCCCGGGCGTAGGTCTGGCGGGTCGCCCACTCCGCGGTGGCCTCCATCCACCAGTTCATCGAGCCGAACTCCTTGCCGCCCACGAAGAGGGCCAGGTAGTCCAGGCCGACGTCGGACCGATCCCAGTACTGGTACTGCATGACGTGGAACAGCTCATGCCGCGGCAGGTAGTCCCAGTCGTCCTGCCCGTTGGGCACCAGCATGGTCGCCTGCTGGTTCAAGCCGAACGGCAGGACGAACGGCGCGTCGATCGGCAGGCCGGCCCCGCCGACGAGCGGGATCTCATCGACGCCGTAGACCAGCACCCAGGGCTTGCCGTCCCGCACGGGCAGCGGGTAGCCCATCTCGCGATACTCGTCGACGGCGATCGAGAGCGCGTTCAGCAGATGCTGCACCGCCTTCGCCCGGCCGTTCGGGTTGGCGTCCGCCGGGATGCCCGGCCTGCCTCCGCCGGCGATGTTGTAGAGGACGAGGAATTCGCCGGCCGACGCCCGGCAGCGATAGGTGACCCCGAGGTAGTCGTACGGTTCGGCGGCGCAGTCGTCGTAGCCGGCGGCCGTGGCGGCGCCGGCGGGCACCGCGACATCTGGCGCGATCGTCCGCGCCGCCTCCGGATCGGCGCTCGCCGCCAACATCGACAGGTATGTCAGATATCGCTGCGGGTCGTGGATGGCCCCGGTCGGTCGAAGGTGCGCCGGCACCGACCGGGGCGAGCGCACCGCGCCCAGGCCGTACCGCACCGCGTCGTCGCGGGAGAGCTTCCCCCGGTGGTACGCCGAGAGCACGCGTTCCCCGGGGCCGAAGTCGGGCGGGGCGGCCGTCCTGCCGGTGGTGGTGCTGAGCGGCGCCTCCTTGAACGGCGTCGGTTGCGGGACCGGCGGGGTGGCGACTCGCGGCTCGGTCTGCGGCGGCGCGACGGCTCCCACGGCGGCTGGCGCCGCGACCGAATCGGGTGCCGCCTGCGCGGCGCCACTGGTCAACACGGCCGCCGCCAGCACAACTGTCGCGCTGAGCAGGGCCAGGGGGTCTCTCATCGCACTCCCTCTATTCGATGACCGGCCGGCGCCGGTGCCGGCCGGTGGACGGCGCGTCCGGCCGGTGGATCGTTGTGCTCGGCCAGCAGGCGTCGCACCCCGGCGATGCGTCGCTCATCGCCCCCCCCGGATGAGCGCACCGGACTCTGCGCACCCTTCGTCGTTCGCAGCCACCCCGTGCTGGCCGCGCCGCGAAGCGCACGCTCGTACCGCCCGCTCACCGTCAGCGGGCTCGACCATAATCAGGGCCGGCGCATGCAGCGATCTTGCAAAATGCTTGCAGAGGAGTCGCGCCGGCCCGCACACGCAGCGACGGCAGGGAAGTGCACATGGAGTTTCGGGTCCTCGGGCCGGTGGAGATCTGGTCCGAGGGTGTCCGCGTCGCCATCGGAGGACGACAGCCCCGGTTGCTCCTGGCGGCGCTCGTCCTGGAGGCCAATCGACCGGTACCTGCGGACCGGCTCATCGACCTGATCTGGGCGCAGGCGCCCCCACCCAGCGCACGAGCGACGGTGCAGGCCATGGTCTCGCGCCTACGGGCCACCTTCCGGCAGATCGATGCATCCGCGCAGCTGCTGAGCGAGCGCGGCGCCTACCGGCTGCACACCGATCCGGCGACAGTCGACGCGCACCGCTTCTCCGCCCTCGTCCAGCAGGCCGCAGGCGCTTCCGACGATCTCACCACCGTGGAGTTGCTGGACCAGGCGTTGGACCTGTGGCGAGGTGAGCCACTGCTCGACGTCGTCGACGATTCCGGACGCCAACTGCTCTGTTCGGGTCTCATCGAGGCCCGTTGGACGGCTGCGGAGGACCGGGCGGACGCGCTGCTGCGGCTGGGTCGCACCAGGAGAGTGGTGCGCGAGGTGTCCGACCAGGTGGCCGGACAGCCTTACCGGCATCGCCTCGTCGGTCAGCTCATGACAGCCCTGTACCTCGAGGGCCAGGCCGATCGAGCATCGGAGGTCTACCGCAATCTCCGCACCCGGCTGAACGACGATCTCGGCCTGGAACCGTCAGGCGAGCTCAGCCGCCTGCACCGGCTCATCCTCAGGGGTGATCCGGTGCTGCCGGCGGAACGCGACGACGCGCTGTCGAGCGTCCCGCACCGACCGGAAGAGCTGCCACAGGACGTACCGGGTTTCATCGGTAGAACTGACGAGATGACCCGTCTCGACCAGCTGTCGGGCGGATCCAGCGCCACGACGGTCTGGGTTCTCAGCGGAATCCCCGGAGTCGGAAAGACGGCGCTGGCGGTGCGCTGGGCGCATCGGGTACGTGACGCCTTCCCCGACGGTCAGATGTTCATCGACCTGCGCGGCTTCGACGTCGAGCGCCCACCCGTCACGCCGTCCGCCGCGCTCGGACAGCTACTTGGTGGGCTCGGTGTCGACCCCCGCGTCGTTCCGGACGATCAGGACGGCCGGGTCTCGCTGTTCCGCTCGACGACGACCGGCCGCAGGATTCTGCTGGTGCTGGACAACGCTCGTGACGCTGACCAGGTGATACCGCTGATCCCGCCCAGCGGCACCGTTCTCATCACCAGCCGTCGCCGGCTCGGTGAGCTGGTCGTCCGGGCCGGCGCCCGATCTCTGCTGCTGGGCGTGCTCAGCCCGACGGACTCCGTACGGCTGCTGGCGGCGATCCTCGGAGACGAGGCCGTCCGGGTCGAGGCCGACGCCGCGGCCCGCCTCGCCCACCTCTGCGGGCACCTGCCACTGGCACTGCGGATAGCGGCAGCGAACCTACAGACGAGCGGCCATCCCCACATCGCCGGACTGGCCGAGGAACTCGACGAGGGCGGTCCTCTCACCAGCCTGACCGTCGACGGTGCCGACGAGGGCGCGGTCACGAAGGCCTTCGCGATGTCGTATCGGGCCCTGCCCACCGCTCAGCAACGAATGTTCCGTCACATCGGGCTGGTCCCCGGTGGCAGCTTTACCGCCCACGTCGCCGCTGCGATCGAGGGGGTCGCGCCCCCCGTCGCGACGAGAACACTCCGCGCCCTCGCGTCCGCACACCTGATCGAGCATCAGGGAGGCGACAGATACCGGTTTCACGACCTGCTCCGCCAGTACGCCGTGGACCGGCTCGTCACGGAGGACGACGACACCACCCGTCACGACGCCCGGCAGCGTCTGCTTGAGCACTATCGCAGCAGGGCCGACGCCG
The DNA here is from genome assembly GCF_003667485.1 of Micromonospora sp. BL1. Taxonomy (NCBI): domain Bacteria; kingdom Bacillati; phylum Actinomycetota; class Actinomycetes; order Micromonosporales; family Micromonosporaceae; genus Micromonospora; species Micromonospora sp. BL1. The sequence goes on along the minus strand of NZ_RCVK01000234.1, from coordinate 30,140 downwards.
CCGGACGTCAACTCATCCCCCACTTCCTCAGGCTCCCCGGGCCGGCCCCGCAACAATCGTTTCCCGATGCCGACGAGGCATCGGCGTGGCTGGACGCAGAAGCAGCCAATGTCATCGCGGCGATCAACCACGCCGCCGACCACGGGCATGCACGCTTTGTCTGGCAGCTCACCGACGCCCTACGCGCCTGGTTCCACCAGCGTGGACGCCGCGCCGAGTGGCTGTCCGCAGCCACCGGAGGGCTGGCCGCCGCGGAGGCCGCGAACGACCTGACAGCCCAGGCCAGCATGCACCTGAGCATCGCCCTCGCCCACGTCACCGCCGGCCGATACGAGGAAGCCCGCCAGCACCTCCTCGACGGCCTCCGCATCAACGCCCATGACCGGTGGCCGGAGGGACGCACGGCCCTGTTGAACAATCTCAGCGCGGTGCACCAGCGCCTCGGCAACCCCCGAGCCGCAATCGACTGCGCCCGACAATCCCTGGAGCTCAACCGGCAATACCGCAACGACGGCGGCGAGGCCATGTCCCTCGCCAACCTCGGCTTCGCACACTGGCAGCTCGGCGCGCTGTCACAGGCGGACCAGCACATCCGGGACGCACTGGCCTGCGCGGAACGGAGCGGCTCACGATACAACGAAGCGGTACTTCTGGTTGACCTCGCGGGCATCCGCCGCGACCGTGGAGACCGGGAAGCCGCCGAGGAGTTGTACGACCGGGCGCTGGTCGCCAACCGCGATCTGGGCTATCAGTACGGCGAGGCGACGGCGCTCAGCGGACGTGCGTTGTTGTGGTCGATGACGGACCGCGCACCAGGTGCCTGCGCCGACGCGCGACGTGCAGTGGCGCTGACGCAGGAGATCGGCGACGCCGGCACCGAGGCGTGGGCACGCGAGGCGTACGGCCGCGTGCTGCTGGCCGCTGAACGGCCGGCAGAGGCAGCCCAGGAACACCGCCTGGCGCTCGACCTGGCCCGGCAGACCCGGTTCGTGTGGTGCGAGGCGAGTGCGCTGGTGGGGCTGGCGGCGGTGTGCCTGGCCACCGAGCAGCCCGACGTCGCTCGCGAGCACGCCAAGGCCGCGCTACGCATCGCGAACGAAGCCGGTTACCGCCTGATCGAGTCGCGCACGCTTGGACTGTTGAAGACGCTCGACGACTGAATTGTCGTGACCGGGCCCGACGACTACCCGCGCAAAGACCTGACCGTCACGTACTTGCCGGACGCCGCCAACCAACGGCATCAGCACGGGCACCGGGACTGGGACTACTCGCACTACGTCGGTACGGCCGGTGGCGACATCCACTGTGTCACCAACGTCCAGCGCGACCTGGGCGGCACCACGCCCTGGTGGCGTCCCGCTCGATGAATCCACCTAGGTGGCCGGCAGTGTGGGACGTACCGTCGCCGCTGCCGGCCGTCTTGGTCGCCCGCAGGGATGTCCGACCACCACGAGTGGCGGAAACCGGATGTCGTGTCGCCGCTGTCATCCGGCTGCCGTGATCGGCAGGACAGGCCCTGGGCTCAGGGCTGGGACGCCAGGGTGAGCTTTGCGATGTCTGGGGCATAGACGGCCATCCAGTGCGGATGCAGCCGGTAGTAGACCACGTCGTTGTCCCAGTCGAAGAGGTCGTCGCCGTAGAAGTCCTTCAAGTACGCGAGCACGTCCGGCCAGTCCGTGGCCTGGTCGCCGTTGCGGGGGTTGAGGATCTCCACCTTGCCGTGCGTGAAGACGCCGAGATCCTCACCGCGCATATGTGCGGCGCTGACGGCGGGCCGCGCCGCGAGGTGACGCGCCTTGGCGGCGTCGGGTGCCGTGCCGAAGTACCACTTGCCTCGCAGGAAGTGCCCGTCGACACCGCTGATCCGCGGCTCACCCTTCGCCGTCACGCTGGACAGAGCGAGGGTGCACATGCCGGTGAGGACCTGGGTGAGCTGCTCCGCGTTCAGTGTGCGCGCGGTGTTGATGATCGAGCGGAGGTGGGCGGTGGAGCCGGCAAGGGAGGCGTCAAGGAGGGCTTGGAGCTTTTCGAGATCTTCTGGGGTTTCGCGCATGGAAGTTCTTGTCTCTCCGCATCTGTCTGCGCCGTGGTCCGCGCCTCTCACCGGTGCCGACCGACGAACCCATGCTCCACCTAAAACCTGACACCTTGCGTCATATTTCTTCAACGAGCTGCGGACGCCAGCGGGCCGCACGGCAGTCGGCGGGACGTGAATAACTCCCGGCTGGCGACCAGGGTTTTCACCCCGGCTGACGGCCTCTTTTCGTGCTGTCGGGAAGGCCGGATTCACACCGACGACCCCTTGACGCCCAGGACGATTTGCCACACGTCCACGCACGTCACACGCTATCCCCAAGATCAGGCGGTGCGGTCGACGTCGTGTCGCGCACCATTGCGCAGGCTGTGTGGTCCCCACTTGGTCCCCAGGACGCTGACACGCTCGACGATCACAACACACGGTTTAAAGGGCAGTGCAGACCGAAGGTTCCGACCGGGCCTGACCAGGCAAGACAGATGGGCTCACCGGGTCAGACGGGCAGACCATTGCACGTACTCTGCACCGGCAGGCGGTCGCGACCTTGACCGCTACACCTCCTAGAAAGTGCGCCACTCTTCTGAGGGAACGTAGTCCCACGTGACCTCTGCCCGTTCCTTGAGGAAGACGGGTCGGCTGAGAACGATGTCGCCAGCTCGCTGAGCTCGGATGATCAAGCCGAGGTCCGCCAACTCCGGGTCCGCAGCGTGCGTATAACGCAGCTCTCGTTCACACCTATCCGCTTGACCCCATGCCCACTGTTCTACTTCGGACGGCACGCGACCGACCAGCGCCACGCCATCGAGCGTGACCTGTGGTCCATTGAGTGCGTCAACGGCAATGCAGTACAGCATCCTGTCCGTGTAGTAGGCACTGACGCCTGCATCGGTGAACGTCTCATACGACTCTCCACGACACGAACCGCAGCCCCTGCCGGCTGGCTCACCACCGCCGAGCGCCGCAGCCACCTTGTCGGAACTCATCCCGAACCGGAGCGGTCCCACGCTGGCCATCGGGACGAAGCTCCAGTGATCGCGCTCCTCATCACCCTTGACATCCCAGACGCCCATAGCCCGTCTCCCTGTTGACCCGTGCCGCCTCTGCGGCAGGCTAACGGTTTGACGGCGACCGCTAGTAGACGGTAGGCCGGCTGCCTGGCGTCGTACGGCTTCCCGCACCCGGGTAGCCACCCGAAACTTCACCAGCGGTCAAGGAGCGCTGACGGGCGGCGCACTTGACCGGCGTGGTCCCCAGAACGCGGAAAGGGCCGACCCGATGTCCGGATCAGCCCTCTGACCTGCGTCGGGACGGCCGGATTCGAACCGACGACCCCTTGACCCCCAGTCAAGTGCGCTACCAAGCTGCGCCACGTCCCGATGCCCCCGCCAGGTCTCCCCCGCGGCAGCCGGTACAGCTTAGCGCAGGATCTTCGCACCGTGCGCAGAGGCCCCTACCGCGCCGCGCGCCACACCCCCTAGAGCGTCCTAGGGGGGTGGCGTGCAGCGAAGAGCCCTGTCAGCCGTGCGCCTTACCCCGGCCGCCGGGGCCCAGCTTCTTGCGCGGGCGTACCGAGATCTCGATCGGGCTGCCCTCGTAGCCGAACTCCTCGCGGAGCTTGCGCTCGACGAAGCGCTGGTAGCCGGCGTCCAGCGGACCGGTGGTGAACAGCACGAACCGCGGCGGCGCCGCCCCGGCCTGGGTGGCGAACAGGATGCGTGGCGCGCGTCCGCCGCGTACCGGGTGCGGGGTGGCCTGGACCAGCGCGGTGAGCCACTGGTTGAGCTGCGCGGTCGGGATGCGCGTCTCCCAGCTCGCCAGGGCCTTGCGCAGCGCGGGCGCGAGCTTGTCGACGGCGCGGCCGGTCTTCGCGGACAGGTTCAGCCGGATCGCCCAGGGGATGCGCCGCAGCTCCCGGTCGATCTCCTTGTCCAGGTAGTAGCGGCGGTCGCCGTCGACGAGGTCCCACTTGTTGAACGCGATGACCAGCGCCCGGCCGGACTCGACGACCATGGTGAGGATCCGCTGGTCCTGCTCGCTGATCACCTCGCTGGAGTCGATCAGCACCACGGCGACCTCGGCCGCCTCGATGGCCGAGGCGGTTCGCAGGCTGGCGTAGTACTCGGTGCCGCTGGCCTTGCCGACCCGCTTGCGCAGGCCGGCGGTGTCGACCAGCTGCCACGTCTCGCCGCCGATCTCGACCAGGCTGTCGACCGGGTCGACTGTGGTGCCGGCGACCGAGTCGACGACCGCCCGCTCCTCGCCGGAGAAGCGGTTGAGCAGGCTGGACTTGCCGACGTTGGGACGGCCGACCAGCGCTACCCGGCGGGGGCCGCGCGGCCGGTTCTCCACGATCTTCGGCGCCTCGGGCAGCGCGTCCAGGATGGCGTCGAGCAGGTCGCCGGAGCCGCGGCCGTGCAGTGCCGACACCGGGAACGGTTCACCGAGGCCGAGCGACCACAGCGCGGTCGCCTCCATCTCGATGTTGGTGTTGTCGGCCTTGTTGGCCACCAGGATCACCGGCTTGGCGCTGCGGCGCAGCATCTTCACCGCGGCCTCGTCCACGTCGGTCGACCCGACCATGGCGTCCACCACGAACAGGACCACGTCGGCGGTGCCCACCGCGATCTCGGCCTGGGCGGCGATGGCCGCGGCCCGGTCCTTGGCGTCGGGCTCCCAGCCGCCGGTGTCCACCACTGTGAACGACCGGCCGTTCCACTGCGCGTCGTAGGGCACGCGGTCCCGGGTCACGCCGGGGATGTCCTCCACGACCGCCTGGCGGCGGCCGATGATGCGGTTGACCAGCGTGGACTTGCCGACGTTGGGGCGGCCGACCACTGCCACGACGGGCTGCGGGCCGGTCGGCTCACCGGAGTCGGCCTCCGGCTCGCGCAACTCCACCCAGCCACCGAAGTCATTGTCACTCATGCCGAGCCGCCCTTCGTTCGCGACTGCGGGGCTCGCACAACCCGCTCACTCCTCGCGCTCACGCGACGCCCCGCTCCGTGAGCATCTCGCGCAAGCGAGCCACGACCTCGTCGATGCCCAGCTCGGTGGTGTCCAGCACCACCGCGTCGGGGGCCTGCTGGAGCGGGTTGACCTTGCGGGTCGAGTCGAGCCGGTCCCGGCGGGCCAGGTCCGCGGCGGTCGCCGCGACGTCGGCCGCGTCCTCGGCGCTGCGCCGCTTCGCGCGCGCCGCCTCGGAGGCGGTCAGGTACACCTTCAGGTCCGCGTCCGGCGCGACCACCGAGCCGATGTCCCGGCCTTCGACCACGATCCGGCCCGCGTCGGCGATCACCCGCCGCTGCCGGTCCACCAGCAGCTCGCGTACGGCGGCGACGGCGGCGACAGCGGACACCGCCTTGGTCACCTCGACGCCGCGGATGGCGGTGGACACGTCGGTGCCGTCGACGGTCACGGCGTACCCCTGGGGGTCGGTGCCGATGCGGAGGTCGGCCTCGGCGGCGACCTTGGCCACCGACTCGGTGTCGGTGAGTTCCACGCCGGAGCGCAGGACCGCCCAGGTCAGCGCCCGGTACATGGCGCCGGTGTCGAGGTAGCGGGCGCCGAGGCCCGTGGCCAGTCGCCGCGACACGGTGGACTTCCCCGAACCGGACGGCCCGTCCACAGCGACCACGCATCGCCCGGCCGGTACGTTTTCCTCCACCGTTGTCCTCCTCAGCCCGTACCTCGCGGGTCGCCCGGTTTGTCGGGCGCCGTTGAGCGGATGTTCCGTCTTGAATCATGCCCGCGCCGCGCGGGCGTCCCACCGGGCCGGCGTGTGCCGGCCCGCGGACCGCGTCGAAGCCTACCGGGAGCCGTACCCCGATCGTCGGGGTCAGTCACCCACGGCCTTGAACAGGGCGGCGACCTCCGCGTTGGTCAGCCGCCGCATCCGCCCGGTGCGCAGGTCGCCGAGCTTGATCGGACCGATCGAGGTACGGATCAGGCGGCTCACCGGGTGTCCCACCTCGGCCATCAGGCGCCGGACGATGTGCTTGCGCCCTTCGTGCAGGGTCAGCTCCACCTGGGCGGTTTTGCCCAGCGTGTCGACCAGCTTGAACCCGTCGACCTTCACCGGCCCGTCCTCCAGCTCGACGCCGGCGGTCAGCCGCTTGCTCAGGTTGCGCGGGATCGGCCCGGCGACCTCGGCGAGGTAGGTCTTGAGTACCTCGTACGACGGGTGCATGAGCTTGTGGGCGAGGGTGCCGTCGTTGGTGAGCAGGAGCAGGCCCTCGCTGTCGGCGTCCAGCCGCCCGACGTGGTAGACCCGCTGCTCCAGCCGCGCGCCGATGAAGTCGGCGAGCTCGGTGCGGCCCTTCTCGTCGGCCATGGTGGTGACGACGCCGCGCGGCTTGTTCATCGCCACGTAGACCAGGCGGACGTCGGCCTGCAGCCGCTCCCCGTCGACGACAATCACGTCGCGGGCCGGGTCGGCCTTGTCGCCGAGCTGCGCCACCCGCCCGTTCACTGTCACCCGGCGCCGGAAGATCAGGTCCTCGCAGGCGCGCCGGGAACCCACCCCCGCGGCGGCGAGCACCTTCTGCAGGCGCTCGGCGCCCTCGTACACGGGGGCGTCGGGCTTCGGGGCACGGTCATCGCGTCGCATCGGCAAGCTCTTCTACGTCGTCGGGGAGGAACGGGGCGAGCGGCGGCAGGTCGTCCACCGAGTTCAGCCCCAGCTTCTCCAGGAACATGGTGGTGGTCCGGTAGAGGTAGGCACCGCTGTCCGCCTCGGTGCCGCACTCCTCGACCAGGCCGCGACCCACCAGGGTACGGAGCACCCCGTCGCAGTTGACACCCCGGATGGCCGAGATGCGCGAACGGGTCACCGGCTGCCGGTAGGCGACCACGGCGAGGGTCTCCAGCGCGGCCTGGGTCAGCCGCACGGACTGCCCGTCCAGTACGAACCGTTCCACGTACGTCGCGTATTCCGGCCGGGTGTAGAGACGCCAGCCACCCGCGGCCCGGCGCAGGTCGAACCCGTGCCCTGCGGCGGTGTACCCGGCGGCGATCTCGTCGAGCATCGCGCCGACCCGCTCGGGGGCCTGTTCGAGGATCTCGGCCAGGACCAGCTCGCTGACCGGCTGGTCCACCACGAGCAGGATCGCCTCCAGGGCGCCGCGCAGCTCCGCGTCGTCCAGGACGGGTGCGGGCACCGGTTCCGGCGCGGCCCGCCGCCGTCCCCGCTTAGCGGGTACGCCCTCAGCACCCGCTCCCCCGCTCGCCCGCTGTTCCGCGTCCTCCGTCACGCTCTCCGCCGAGATCTTGGTACGGTCCCGCCCTCCAAGGGGCGTCCCCGTACCAAGATCCCCCTGAACCGTGGCGATCTTGGAAGGAATGGGCCCCTCTGAGGGCCCTTCGCTTCCAAGATCCGCCGAGGAATCCGGTGTCGCGTCGAGATCTGCTTCCCGGGAATCGGTGATGTCCGGGATGTCGGGGTCCGGGTGCTCGGCCGGTGCGTCGGAATCGTCCGGGGCGGGCCGGGGCGGGGCGGGGCGCTCCCACGGTGGCACCCATGCGGCGGCCTGGTCGGCCAGGGAGTCGCGGCGTTCCTCGTCGCTCATCCGTTCACTCCTGCGTCGGTGCGTGTTCGTCCGCCGCCTCGGCGGGCACGGCGGCGTCGGATGCGGCATCTGCGGCGACGTCGCCCGGCACGGCGGCGGATCCGGCGGCGTCGCTCACCCCGGCGCCGACGTCGGCCGGAGCAGCCGCGGCGTCGGCCGGTGCGGCGGGGACGGACGTGGTCGTGGGTTCGGGGCTGCCGGCGTACTCGTCGACAGTCAGCTCCGCCTCGCCGTCGACCGGGCCGGTCCAGCGGACGGTCAGTTCCTCCAGCGCCTGCTCCTGCACGAACGCGACGAGGCCCTGCCGGTACAGCTCCAGCAGCGCCAGGAACCGGGCCACCACCTCGAGCGTCATCTCGCAGTCGGCGCAGAGCAGCGAGAACGTGGCGACCCCGGCGCGGCGCAGCCGGTCGGCGATGATGCCGGCGTGTTCCCGGACGCTGACCCGGACCATGTGCACGTGCGCGATGGAGACCTCGGGCACCGGTTTCGGGCTCATCGCCCTGACCGCGAGCTTGCGCAGCCGCTCCGGACCGATGCCGAGCACCAGGTCGGGCAGCGCCTCGGCGTACCGCGGTTCGAGGGTGACCGCCCGCGGGTAGCGCCGGCCGCCGACCGCCTCCAGCTCGGCGATGTGCGCCGCGGCCTCCTTGTACGCCTTGTACTGCAACAGCCGGGCGAACAGCAGGTCCCGCGCCTCCAGCAGCGCCAGGTCCTCCTCGTCCTCGACCTCGGCCGAGGGCAGCAGCCGGGCCGCCTTCAGGTCGAGCAGGGTGGCGGCGACGAGCAGGAACTCGCTCGTCTCGTCCAGGTCCCACTGGTCGCCCATGGCGCGCAGGTACGCGATGAACTCGTCGGTGACCTTGTGCAGCGCGACCTCGGTGACGTCCAGCTTGTGCTTGCTGATCAGCTGGAGCAGCAGGTCGAACGGGCCGGTGAAGTTGTCCAGCCGGACCGTGAAGCCACTCGTCTGCTCGGCGGTGCCCGGGTCGGCGGGCACCACACCGTCGACCTCGGCGGCCAGCTCCGCGGCGACGGCGGGGTCACCGGTGCCGTGCGGCGGGTCGAGGGGCGGTGCGGTCACCGGGAAACCGTAGACGACGCGGCGGGCGGCCGGCGTGCGACCTACCGGTCCGCCTGGGCGGCGATGACCTCCCGGGCGAGCTGCCGGTAGTTGCGCGCGCCCGAGGAGGCCGGGTCGAGGGTGGTGATCGGGGCACCGGCCACCGTGGACTCGGGGAACTTCACCGTCTTGGTGATGACGGTCTGGTAGACCTTGTCGCCGAACGCCTCGACCACGCGCTGCAGCACCTGACGGCAGTGGGTGGTGCGGCTGTCGTACATGGTGGCGAGGATGCCTTCGAGTTCCAGGTCGAAGTTGAGCCGCTCGCGCACCTTGTCGATGGTGTCCAGCAGCAGCGCGACACCGCGCAGGCTGAAGAACTCGCACTCCAGCGGGATGAGCACGCCGTGCGCGACGGTGAGCGCGTTGATCGCCAGCAGGCCCAGCGAGGGCTGGCAGTCGATCAGGATGAAGTCGTACTCCTTGCGGATGGTGCGCAGCACCCGCGCCAGGGCCATCTCCCGGGCGACCTCGTTGACCAGCTGGATCTCGGCGGCGGAGAGGTCGATGTTCGCCGGTAGCAGGTGCAGCCCGGCCACGTCGGTCTTGATCAGGACGTCCTCGGCGGTGACGTCGTCCTGCATCAGCAGGTTGTAGACCGACAGGTCCAGGTTGTGCGGGTTGACGCCCAGCCCGACGGAGAGGGCGCCCTGCGGGTCGAAGTCGACGAGCAGCACCTTGCGGCCGTACTCGGCCAGTGCCGCGCCCAGATTGATGGTCGTCGTGGTCTTGCCGACGCCGCCCTTCTGGTTGGCCATCGCGATGATCCGCGCCGGGCCGTGCCGGTCGGTCGGCATGGGTTCGGGGATCGGCTTGCGCATGGTGTACGCGGCCGGGTCGGCGGGGCCGAGATCGGCACCGAGCGTCGCCTGCTGCTCACGGAGCTCCGACGTCCAGGTCTCGGCACGGTCACCGTTTCCTGCCATGTCCTCGTTGCCCCCTCCCGACGACCACCCGGCGTCGGAGCCGTCCGACGTCCCTCGCGGCGCCGCTGCGCACCCCCGGTCCGTCGTACCTGGAGGCCCGCGCCGATGCCGACTGTACGCCACCGGCCAGCAGCACGTTCGGTAGCGGGTCGGCGTGTCGGCCGCCCGCCGGCCGGGTCTCCCGACGCCGGCGCTCAGCGAGCCCGGGGATGGGCTGTCGCGTACACCTCGCGCAGCCGTTCCACTGTCACCAATGTGTAGACCTGGGTGGTGGTCACCGAGGCGTGGCCGAGCAGTTCCTGCACCACTCGCACGTCCGCGCCGCCGTCGAGCAGGTGGGTGGCGTACGAGTGGCGCAGCGTGTGCGGCGAGACCGCGTCGGGTCCGTCGACCGGCAGGCCGGCGCGGGCGGCGGCGCTGCGCAGCACGGTCCAGGCGCCCTGCCGGGTGAGCGGGCCGCCGCGGGCGTTGACGAACACCGCGTGGGTGCCGCGCCCGGCGGCGAGCAGCGCCGGGCGGCCCCGCACCAGCCAGGCGCGCAGCGCGTCGGCCGCGTACCCGCCGACCGGGACCAGCCGGGTCCGGCCGCCCTTGCCGCGCAGCAGCACGGTTCCGGCGTCCAGGTCGAGGTCGTCGACGGCGGCACCGACCGCCTCGGAGATGCGCGCGCCGGTGCCGTACAGGAATTCCAGCAGCGCCCGGTCGCGCACCGCGCGGGCGGCGGCGTCGCCGGTGGCGCCGGGCGGGCCGGCGGCCTCCAGCAGCCGCAGGACCGCGTCGACGGGCAGCGCGCGGGGCAGCCGGCGCGGCGGCGCGGGCGGGCGGACGTCGCGGCTGGGGTCGGCGCCGGCCAGCCCTTCGCGCAGCGCGAAGCGGTGCAGGCCGCGGACCGCGCTGGCCGCGCGGGCGGCCGAGGAGACGGCGAGCGGCGGGTGGTCGTCGTCGCCCGCGCGCAGCCGGGCCAGGTGGGCCTCGACCTGCGCGGGCCCGGCGGCCGCCAGGTCGTCCACCCCGGCCGCGGCCAGCGTGGCGAGGTAGCGGTCGAGGTCCCGGCGGTACGAGGCGAGCGTGTTCGCGGACAGCCCGCGTTCGACGGTGAGGTGGTCCAGGTAGGTCCGGACCGCACGGCGCAGGGCCGGCGCGGGTTCCGCGCCGGCCGCGCGCACAGCGGTCTCGGTCAGCTCAGCACCTCGTCCAGCGGCAGCACGTCCATGCCGTGCGCCTCGGCGACCGGGCCGTAGACGACCTTGCCGGCGTGGGTGTTCAGGCCCAGCGCCAGCGCCGGGTCGTTGCGCAGCGCCTGCTGCCAGCCCTGGTTGGCCAGTTCGAGGGCGTACGGCAGGGTGACGTTGGTCAGCGCGTAGGTGCTGGTGTTCGGCACCGCGCCGGGCATGTTCGCCACGCAGTAGAAGATCGAGTCGTGGACCTTGTAGACCGGGTCGGCGTGCGTGGTCGGGCGCGAGTCCTCGAAGCAGCCGCCCTGGTCGATGGCGATGTCGACGAGGACGCTGCCCGGCTTCATCCGGGAGACCAGCTCGTTGGAGATGAGCTTCGGGGCCTTCGCGCCGGGCACCAGCACCGCGCCGATGACCAGGTCCGCGTCGAGCACGGCCCGCTCGATCTCGTACGCGTTGGAGGCGACGGTCTGCAGGTGGCCCCGGTAGATGGCGTCGGCGGAGCGGAGCCGGGCCACGTTCTTGTCCAGCAGCAGCACCTCGGACTGCAGGCCGAGCGCGATGGCGGCGGCGTTCAGGCCGGACACGCCCGCGCCGATGACCACGGTCTTGGCCGCGTACACGCCGGAGACGCCGCCGGGCAGCACGCCCCGCCCGCCGCCGGTGCGCATCATGTAGAAGGCGCCCACCTGCGGGGCGAGCCGGCCGGCCACCTCGGACATCGGGGCGAGCAGCGGCAGCGACCGGTCGGGCAGCTCGACCGTCTCGTACGCGATGCCGGTGACCTTCCGGTCGACCAGCGCGTCGGTGCACTCGCGGGACGCGGCCAGGTGCAGGTACGTGAACAGCACCTGCCCCTCGCGCATCCGGTGGTACTCCTCGGCGATCGGCTCCTTGACCTTGAGCACCAGCTCGGCGGTGTCCCACACCTCGTCGGCGGTGGCCAGGATCTTCGCGCCCGCGGCGGCGAACTCGTCGTCGGTGATGCTGGAACCGACTCCGGCGCCTGCCTCCACGAAGACCTCGTGGCCGTGGCGGGTGAACTCGTTGACTCCGGCGGGCGTGATCGCCACCCGGTACTCGTGGTTCTTGACCTCGCGGGGGATTCCGACCTTCACGATGCAGACACCTTCCTCCGGGGCGGCTCACCCCCGACTGCGTGGCCGCGCCGGCTCCGTTGCCGGCGCGGTCCTCCTGTCCCGCCGGCGGCAGTCTAGGCCCGTGGGAAGCCCACGGACGGCGACACTGTGACATCCGGTGCCCGCTGGTCCTGACGGTGTGTCAGGCATGCCTCGGACTGCCCGGTGGAGACGCCATCCGCCGAGAGGACAAACTTCGATGACATCTTCCCACCGGCTGGGTGGCGAGGCCGACAGGACGTGAACCGATCACTATTGTGTCCGCTCATGACCACTCCTTATCAGCAGTACCCGCAGGGCGTCTCGGACAAGAGCAAGGTCGTCGCGGGTGTTCTCCAGATCCTGCTCGGCGGCTTCGGCATCGGCCGGTTCTACATGGGCGACACCAAGACCGGTGTCATCCAGCTCATCGTCACGCTCGTGACGTGCGGCTTCGGCGCGATCTGGGGCCTCGTCGACGGCATCCTGATCCTCGTCAACGGCGGTGTCGACGGGCAGGGACGCCCGCTGCGCGACTGACTTGCGGCAAACGGAAGGGGCCGCCCGGCGCACTGCGCGCCGGGCGGCCCCTCGTCGTCTGCGGATCAGCGCGGCAGCGGCGCCTCCGGGCGGCGCAGCTCGGTGAAGCCGGTGTCGCGGGCGCGGGCGGCGGCGAGCAGCCCGGCCACGCAGGACGCGTTGGTGATCTCGCCGGCCAGCACCATCCGCACCGCCTCGTCCAGGTCCACCCGGACCACCTGGAGGTCGGCCTCCTCGTCGTGCCGGTCGTGCCGCTGGTCGGCCGGCACGTCGGCCAGGTCGCGGGCCAGGAAGACCCGCACCACCTCGTCGGCGAACCCGGGCGAGCTGTGCAGGTCGACGAGCACCTCGACGCGGCCCGCGGTCAGGTCCGCCTCCTCGGCCAGCTCCCGCAGCGCGGCGGCGGCCAGGTCCTCGCCGCCGACGTCCATCAGCCCGGCGGGCAGCTCCCACAGGTGCCGGCCGACCGGGTGCCGGTACTGGCGGATCAGCACCACCTGACCGGCGTCGTCGAGCGCCACCACCGCGACCGCGCCGACGTGCCGCACGTAGTCGCGGGTCGCGCTGCCACCGCCGGGCATGGTGACGTCGTCGCTGACCACGGAGAAGATCCGGCCGGACCAGATCTCCCGGCGGCCGGTCACCTCGTACCGGTGCTCCACGCCGCTCACGCCGCCTCCCCGCACGCTCGCGCGGACCGGCCGCTCACTTCGCGGACGCCTTCGCGCCACCGCCGCGGGCGGCCTTCTTCGACGCGCCGTCCAGGTCCACCGGCAGCTGGTCGGCCTGCGAGTACGCCACTGCGGCGCCGACGAACGCGGCGAACAGCGGGTGCGGACGGGTGGGCCGGCTCTTGAGCTCCGGGTGCGCCTGGGTGGCCACGAAGAAGGGGTGCAGGTTGCGGTCCAGCTCGACGAACTCCACGAGCCGGCCGTCCGGCGAGGTGCCGGAGATGGTCAGCCCGGCCTTGGTGAGCTGGTCGCGGTAGGCGTTGTTCACCTCGTACCGGTGCCGGTGCCGCTCGCTGACCTCGGTGCTGCCGTACGCCTCGGCGACGATCGAGCCCTCGGCCAGCTTCGCCGGGTACGCACCGAGCCGCATGGTGCCGCCCAGGTCACCGCGACCGGCGACGATGTCCTCCTGGTCGGCCATGGTGGCGATGACCGGGTGCACCGCCTCCTCGTCGAATTCGAGGGAGTTCGCCCCGTCGAGGTTGGCCAGGTGGCGGGCCACCTCGATGGTCATGCACTGCAGGCCGAGGCAGAGGCCCAGCAGCGGGATGCCGTTCTCCCGCGCGTACCGGGCGGTGCCGACCTTGCCCTCGATGCCGCGGACGCCGAAGCCGCCGGGGATCACGATGCCGTCGACGCCGGACAGCGCGGCGGCGGCACCCGCCGGGGTCACGCAGTCGTCGCTGGGCACCCACTTGAGCTGCACCCGGGCGCGGTGGCCGAACCCGGCCGCCCGGATCGCCTCGCTCACCGACAGGTACGCGTCGGGCAGGTCGACGTACTTGCCGACGAGCGCGACGGTGATCGTGTGCCGGGGCTGGTGCACCCGCTCCAGCAGGTCGTCCCAGCGGGTCCAGTCCACGTCGCGGAACGACAGGCCGAGCCGGCGCACCACGTACGCGTCGAGGCCCTCCCGGTGCAGCACCTTCGGGATGTCGTAGATGCTCGGCGCGTCCGGCGCGGCGGTGACCGCCTCCCGGTCGACGTCGCAGTACAGCGACAGCTTCTCCTTGACCTTGTCCGGGATCTCCCGGTCGCAGCGCAGCACCAGCGCGTCGGGCTGGATGCCGATGCTGCGCAGCTGCGCCACCGAGTGCTGGGTCGGCTTGGTCTTCAGCTCGCCCGACGGCGCCAGGTACGGCACCAGCGACACGTGCAGGTAGAAGCAGTTGTCCCGGCCCAGGTCGTGGCGGATCTGCCGGATCGACTCCAGGAACGGCAGCGACTCGATGTCGCCGACCGTGCCGCCGACCTCGGTGATCACCACGTCGGGCACCTGGCCGTCGGCGTCCGGGTCGGCCATGCCGCGGATCCGGGCCTTGATCTCGTTGGTGATGTGCGGGATGACCTGAACCGTGTCGCCGAGGTACTCCCCGCGCCGCTCCTTGGCGATCACCGCCGAGTAGATCTGGCCGGTGGTGACGTTCGCCTTGCCGGAGAGGTCCCGGTCGAGGAACCGCTCGTAGTGGCCGACGTCGAGGTCGGTCTCGGCGCCGTCCTCGGTGACGAAGACCTCGCCGTGCTGGAACGGGTTCATCGTGCCGGGGTCGACGTTCAGGTACGGGTCGAGCTTCTGCATCACCACGCGCAGTCCGCGCGCGGTCAGCAGACTGCCGAGGCTGGAGGCGGTGAGGCCCTTACCCAGCGAGGAGGCGACGCCCCCGGTGACGAAAATGTGCCTGGTCGTCCGTGCTGTTGGGGCCAAGGCCTGCTCCCGTGTCGTCCGTAGCGGTCGTGCGAACCGCCGTGCCGATCAGCAGAGTGATCACGCGATCCACGGGATTCCACGGTAACACCATCCGGACCGTGAGCCGGCGTCGCACCCGCTGTCGACGCACGTGAGGCCGGATCCGGCCCTCCCCCGGCCCGGATCCGGGCCCTTGATCGACACCAGCTCGCCGATGTGGTGCCTTCCACCGGGCCTCGACCCCGCCACCTCCCCGGACCGGCGGGGCGGCAGACCTGGCGGGCCGCGCGGGCGGCCCGGGTCAACCGGCGGGGATCTCCGAGGACGCCGGGGTCGGCTGTGCGGGCACCTGCGCCCCACGGGGCGCGCCAGCGGCGCGCGGCCCGTCCGGCGCCTCCGGGCCAGCGGAGTCCTGCCCGTCCGGTCCGGCCGGCTCCCCGGCCTCCCCTTGGTCGCCGGCGTCGTCCCCGACCCCACCGTCCCCGGCCGCACCGTCGCCGGCCGAGCCTTCGGCAGGCGACCGACCACCACCCGCACCGTCGCCACCCGCCCGGTCAGCGGCCGGGCCGTCGCCGGCCGCGCCGCCCCTGGAGGAGCCGTCCGGCCCGCCCGGTGGGACCGCGCCCGTCTCGCCCCCGCCACGGCCGCTGTCGGGCACCGTGCGGTCGGTGGAGTGGTCGAGCACCCGCAGCGCCGCCAGGGCCGCCATCGGCACCACGAGGGCCGCCGCCGCGCCCGCCACGTCCAGCGCCGACCCGCCGAGGACGCCGCCCAGCCCGACGGCCACGCCGGTGCCGGCCATCGCCGCCCGGATCGCCGGGTAGATGCCGAACAGCCGCATCAGCCCACCCCACGGCTGGAGCAGCGCGAGCCAGACCAGCGCGGCCCCGGCCAGGGCCAGCACGGTGAGCGGGCTGTTCACCAGCGTCTGGATGTTTGAGCTGCTGGACCGGTGCACGGTGAGCCCGCCGGTGCCGTCGCCCACAGCGGCCAGGAACCGGCCCAGGCTGCCCCGCTCGTCCGCCGGACGGCCCAGGTCGACCAGGGCGAACCCGACGGTGACCGCCAGCGCGGCCATGGTCGCCCAGGCCAGCCGGCTCACCGTCAGCCAGCCGCCGCTGCAGATCGCCGCCGCGACGCTCACCCCGGCGGTGAGCGCGATCGCGCCGATCGAGTCGGCGCCCAGGTACGGGCTGCCCACCACCACCACGGCGAGCCCGCCCACGGTCACCATCACCATCGGCCGCCAGCCCTTGCGGAACCGCTGGGCGAGCCAGCCGCCGCACAGCAGCGCCCCGGCGATGAACACGCCCAGCCCGACGGTGCCGAGCCCGGCGTACCGGCCGCCCTCCAGCGCCGAGTAGCCGACCACGCCGTTGAGCTGCAACCGGGAACCGGTGAGCACGTCCACGCCGACCACGAGCGTGGCCAGGCCGGCGACCGCACCGAGCGGACCGAGCGTGCGCTCGTGCCCGGGACTGAACCGGACCGCGGCGGTGCCGCCGACGATCAGAAGCGCGGTCACCGAGGCGTACCAGAGGCCGGCGTGGTCCCCGCGCCACCAGGGCACGGCGTCCGCGAGCAGCGCCGCGGGCACCGCCAGCGCGGCGGCGATCAGCAGCAACTCCACCACCGCGACGATCCGCCGGGACACCGGTTCCGGCCCGTGCGGTCCGGCGAGCCGGCGGGCGCGGCGCAGCAGCGGCAGCACCGCCACCGCGAGGGCGATCTGGGCGGCGGCGAGCAGCGTGAAGAACCAGCCGGCGACGCGGCGCTGGGCGGCTGCCTCCCGGTCCGCGTCGGCCGGCGCCTCGATCGCGGCCCGCAGGTCGTCCGGCCGGTCGTCGACCGTCACCGCGGGCCGGCCGAGGAACGCCCGTTCCGGCATCGGCTTGTCGAGCACGGCGAGCACCGTCGGGGCCAGGTCGATCAGTTGCAGGTAGCCGGACCGGGCGGTGCTGGGCGAGGTCAGCCAGCCGCCCTCCCAGCCGGGACCGTCGGCGATGGCGACGTGCAGCCGGGACGGGGAGTCGGTGTCGGACACGCCGGCGACGAGCACCAGCGAGCGCGGCGGCCGGGCGGCAAGCACCCGGGCCAGCCGGGCGTCGGCCTGCCGCGCCTGGGCGGCCCGTACGGCCGGATCGTCGTCGTCGACGGTGCCGACGTCGACGATGCTCAGCACGCAGGAGCCGAGCAGTTCCGCCGGGTTCTCGGGGAGCGAGGGGGCGTACCTGTCGACCCGGCCGAACGGGCGGGCCGCGGCCACGGCGGCGCCCGGCCCGACCGCCACCGAGCAGCGCACCGACTCGGCCAGCGCGCCCGGCGTCGCGCCCCAGGACAGCTGCTCCTGGTTGTGCACGACCGCGCTGCCCTGGTCGGGCAGGTTCGCGCCGATGCCGTCGGGCCGCTCGATCGTCACCCCGGCGGCCGGGCAGCCACCGCCCGGGCGGGCGCCGGGCCAGGCGGCGAAGTTCCCCGCGCCGAGCGTGAGCCAGCCGTCCACCGGGCAGGTGGGGCGGTGCGCGGAGCGTACCGAGAGCGACCCGATCGCGCCCTGCTCGGCCATCCGCCACAGCGTCGGCGTGTTCTCCGGGTCGACGTCGTCCCACCGCAGGCCCGCCGCGCCGACGAGCACCACGAAGTCGGCGTTCGGCCGGGTCGCGCCGTCGTCCGGGCGGGCGGACAGCGCGGTGATGCCCAGCGCCACCACGACCAGGGTCAGCAGCACCGGGGTGAGTCTGCGCAGCATCAGCGGTTCCCGGTCGAGAGCTGGGGTGTCAGCTCGGCGTAGAGGCCGGCGAGCGCGGCCACGGTGTCCGCCTCGGTGGGCCAGGTCGCGGCCCGCGCCAGGCCGCGCCGGCCCAGGTCGGCCCGGCGTACGGGATCGTCGAGCAGGTCGCGCACGGCCGCGTCGACGGCGTCCACGTCGCCGGGCGGCACCAGCACGGCAGCGTCGCCGACCAGGTCCGGCAGCCCGCCGACGGCGGTCGCGACGAGCGGTACGCCGGCCCGCAGCGCCTCCTGCGCGAACAGCTGGCGGGCCTCCCAGTCGCTCGTCACCACCGCGAGGTCGGCGGCGCCCAGCAGGTCCGCCACGTCGGCGCGGTGCCCGAGCAGCGTCACCGGCGCGCGGGCGGCCGAGATCCGGGCGGCCAGCGGCAGGTACGCCGGACCGCTGCCGGCGATCACCACGAGCGGGGCGGGAGTACGGGTGCGCCAGCGGGCGGCGGCGTCGATCAGCACGTCGTACCGCTTCTGCGGGTGCAGCCGGCCCACCGAGAGGATCAGCGGCCGGTCGGCGGCGACGCCGAACTCGGCGCGTACCGCCGTGCGGCGGCGGCGCGGCGCGGGCAGCGTCGGCGCGGCGACCGGGGCCAGGCGGGCGTCGGTGGCGCCGAGCGCGGCGGCGCGGTCGACCAGGTCGGCGGAGGCGCCCAGGGCGACCCGCACGGACCGGGCGACGACCCGTTCGACCAGCCGGGACACGGTGCCGCGCAGGCCACCGGCGAGGACCGCGTTGTGCCAGGTGACGACCAGCGGCGCGGCGGGGCGGGCGAGTGCGGCGACCAGGCCGGCGCGCAGCCCGTGCGCGTGCACCACGTCGGCGGGCGTGTCCGCGAGCGCCCGGCGCAGCGCGGTGACCGCGCGCGCGTCGCCCGGGGTGGGACTGGCCGGGATCTCCACCGGCGTGAACCGGGCCCCGGCGCCGGTGAAGTCGAACTGTTCCTCGGTCGCGGACGGGCCGCAGACCAGTACGGACGCGCCGGCCTCGGTCAGTCCTCGGGTGATCGAGCGGACGTGCTGCCCGACCCCGCCGGTGCTGGAGGCGAGCACCAGAGCCACCGACCCGGGCCAGCGCGGTGCCGGCGAGGCGTCCGTCATGAGGAAACGGTCTCCCTTCCGTCACCCCGCTCGCCGGGGTGCTGCTGCGCCGGCGAGCCGTCGTCCCCGCCGGCCGGGCGTCGCCGGCGCAGCCGGCGGGTCACGGTCGCGAGCAGCGGCCGCAGGTCGCGGGCGTCGGTCAGCCAGGCGACGGCGAGGAACAGGACACCGACCACGACCCCGGACAGCATGCCCTGCGCGAGGGCCCACTGTGTCGTCGGGGTGCCGTCGCCGAGCCCGGCGAGTCCCGCCGCGACGGCCGCCCCGCCCGCTCCGGCGACCACTGCGGCGAGCAGCCCGGCGGCCCCGGCCCGGCCGATCCCGGCCAGCGCGTCGCCGCCGGCGGCCCGCCGGACCGCGGCGATCAGCAGCACGCCGAGCAGCAGCATGCCGGCCGAGGACGCCAGCGTCACCGCGAGCACCCGGTCGGCCAGCGGCGCCACCTGGGCGGCCAGGACGGCCAGCACGGGCACGCTCAGCCAGCCGACGGCGGTGGCGACGGTGGCCGCCCGGGTCTCGCCCCGCGCGTACAGCGCGCGGGTGAGGACCGCGAACAGGCCGTAGCCGACCAGGCCGGGCGCGAAACCGGCGATCCCGGCCGCGGCGGTGCGCGCGTCGAGGGGGTCGGAGAAGAAGAAGTGCCCGACCGGGATGGCGGTGCCGACGAGCGCTGCGGCGCCGAGCAGGCTGAGCAGCACGACCCCGCGTACCGCCGGGGCCAGGGTCTCCCGGTAGGCGCGCTCGTCGCCGGTGGCCCGGGCCGCGACGAGCGTCGGGTACGCGGCCACCGCGAGCGGCACCGCCAGCACCGCCCAGGGCAGGAAGTAGACGGTCTGGGCGAGGTTGTAGACGCTGACGTCGGCGGTGCGGCCGTAGGTGACCTGGTTGAGCGCGACCACCAGGGCGATCTGCTGGGCGGCCACCGTCACCGCCCCGGCGACCACCAGACCGCCCACCCGGGCCCGGGCGTCGGCCGGGAACCGGTAGCCCGGCCGGACCCGCAGCCGCAGCCGGCGCACCGGGATCAGCAGCGACAGCGAGAGCACCACCACGCCGAGCGTGGTGCCGGCCGACAGCAGCAGCTCACCGCCGCGCCCGGCCTCCCCGATCGTCGCCAGCCGCCCTTCGGCGGCGGTGAAGCCCAGGTAGACGCCGATGACCGTGACGCTCGACAGCAGCGGCGCGATCACCGGCCAGGCGAAGCGGCGGTGCGCCTGGAGCACACCGGTCAGCACGATCCCCACGCCGTACAGCGGCAACTGCGGCGCGAAGACCCGCAGCATCCGCGCGCCGGACGCCTGCTGGGCCTCGCTGAGACCGTTTCCGATCAGGCCCGGCAGCGGGTCGGCGAACACCGCCAGCAGCACCGCCAGCGGAACCAGCAGGCTCAGCGTCCAGGTCAGCAGCGCGCCGGTCGTGGCGGCCACCGCGCGCCGGTCACCCGCCTCGACGGCGCCGGCCAGCAGCGGTACGACGAGACTGGCGAGCGCCCCGCCGGCGACGATCTCGAAGATGAAGTTCGGGACGTAGTTGGCCACCAGGTAGGCGCCGCCGAGATCGGTGGGGCCCAGCATCCAGGTGAACACCGCGGTCCGGCCGAAGCCGGCGAGCCGGCTGAGCACGGTGAGGACGGCGATGAGGGCGGCCGCCCCGGCGACCCGGCCGGCGGCGGCGAGAGGAGCCGGTTTCGTCACGTCAGTCCGGGAGCCGGCCCAGCTCGTCGAGGTGCCGCAGCCCCGGCGTCCGTGCGATGACCTGGGTGAAGCTGACCTTCTCGCTGGCGGCGGTGAGCGCGGCGAGCACGGCCAGCACGCCCGCCCGGCCGAGCGGCCCGGTACGCGCGGCCAGACTCACCCCGAGCAGCGCGCCGAGCGCGTTGGCGCCGCTGTCGCCCACCATCACCCGCTCGCCGAGGTCGTCACCGACCAGCGCGGCCGACGCGCCGACCGCGCCCGCGGCGACGCCGCCGTACGGGCCGGTGGTCAGCGGCGCGCCGAGCAGCATGCCGGACTTCAACGCCCGGCCGGGCCGCAGGTCGAGCAGGTTGACCAGGTTCGCCGTGCCGGCCACCACGCCGGCGCCGAGCAGCACGTCGAGCCCTCGGCCGAACGCCCCGGCGCGCCGGCGGCGCGGGTGCGCGGCGACCCGGCGGTCGGCGGCGAGCAGCGCGGCGGCGCCCAGCCCGGCCACGCCCACCCCGGCGACCTTGACCATCCCGGCGGTGACCTGACCCTCGCGCAGCGCGGCGAGGTGCCCGGCGAACCCCTTGGCGGCCTTCTGTTCGGGGCGCGCGCCGACCACGTCGTCGTAGAGGCCGACAGCGCCCGCGCCGAGCCCGGCGACGAGCGCGGCGGCGCCGGCCGGGGCGCTACCGGCGCCCAGCGCGGCCCCGGTGGCCGCGCCGACGGCCAGGGCCGGACCGGCGGCCAGGGTCACGGTGCGGCCCCGGTAGTTGGTGCGCTCCAGCGCCGGCCCGCCCGGCGACGTGCGCGTCTGGCGCAGCGTGTACCGGGCGGCCAGCACCCCCGCGCCCACTGCGAGCAGCCGACCCAGTCTCACGGGACCTCCTCGATCCGGACTTCGAACGCGACGCGGCACGGACCGGGCGGCCCGGAGCGGTCACCGGGGCAGTGTAGGCACCCGGGCGGCAGCGTTGTCGCCCACGCCGTACTGGCCGGTCTTCTTCTCGGTGAGCTGCTGCGCCAGGGCGAGGCTGGTGACCAGCTGGCCCTGCACGGTGTTGGCGTTGTCGACGGTGGAGATGGTCTGCGAAAGCACCGGGTCGCCGCGCACCACGGAGACGAGGTTGCCGCCGGTCGAGCCCATGCCGGCGACCACGAGCGCGCCGGCCCGGTCGAACTGCTCGGCGATCTTCACCACCGACTCGTCCTTCTTCGCCGAGTCCTTGTCCACGTACGGCTGGCCGGTGACCATCACCACCGCCTCTGCGGCGGTGGAGATCCGGTCCGCCGGAGTGAGGTATCCGGCGGTGGCGTACTGCTCCAGCACGGCGCGCCGGTCGGCGTCGCTGACCGGCGGGCTCCCGGCCGGGCGGTCCACCAGCACGTTGGCCAGCAACGCGCTGGAGGTCTCCACGCCGTGCCCGTTGCCGGGCAGGTTGCCGGTGGGGGCGCTGTTCGGCCGGGCCGCGGTGACCGCCAGTTCCAGCAGGTTGTTGTTGCTGTCCGGGTTGACGAACTTGTCCTGCACGTCGATGCGGCCGGTGACGTCGGCGCCGGCGGTCTGGAGCATCTTCACCACGCCCTCGGCCTGGTCCCGGCCGCTGGGCAGGGTGAGCACCAGCACCCGGCGGCCGGTCAGCTTGCCGGGCAGCACGAGCTGGGCCATCTCGGCGGCGAAGTCCTCCTCGGTCTCCAGCTGCTTCTGCATGCTGTTGACCGACTGGCGCATCAGCGAGTTGTCCTTGCGCAGGCCGTTGACGTTCTCCCGGAGCGAGTCGGCGACCGGCCCGTTGAGGGCGGCTGTGCCGACCACCAGGCCGATCGCCAGCGCCAGGAACACCGCGGTCAGGGACACCACGTGGTAGCGAAAGTTGATCACGCTTGCAGCCTCTTGATCGTCGGGGAGCTAGAAGAGCTGGCCGAGCTGGAACACGAAATTGTCCCACCATTCGGAGACCACGCCCAGATACGCCTTCCCGACGGTGGAGACCGCCACCGCGGAGGCCATCGCGGCCACCGCCGACAGGACCAGCAGCAGCAGCGACGACCCGGAGATGCTCTGCCGGTAGAGCCGGCTGACGCCCTTGGCGTCGACCAGCTTGCCACCGACCTTCAGCCGGGTCAGGAACGTCGACGCCATGCCGCCGCGCCCCTTGTCGAGGAACTCCACCAGGGTGGCGTGCGTGCCGACCGCCACCAGCAGCGAGGCGCCCTTCTCGTCGGCCAGCAGCATGGCCAGGTCCTCGCTGGTGGCCGCCGCCGGGAAGGTGATCGCCGGTACGCCGAGCCCGTTGACCCGGGCCAGGCCCGGCGCCCGCCCGTCCGGGTAGGCGTGCACGATCACCTCGGCGCCGCAGCGCAGCACGTCGTCGGTGACCGAGTCCATGTCCCCGATGATCATGTCCGGGGTGTAGCCCGCCTCGACCAGCGCGTCGGCGCCGCCGTCGACGCCGATCAGCACCGGCTTGAACTCCCGGATGTACGGGCGCAGCACGTCCAGGTCGGCCTTGTAGTCGTAGCCGCGCACCACGATCAGGCAGTGCCGGCCCTGGATCTGGGTCTGGATCTCCGGTACGCCGACGCCGTCGAGCAGCAGGTCGCGTTCCTGCCGCAGGTAGTCCATCGTGTTGGCGGCGAACGCCTCCAACTGCACCGACAGGCCCTCCCGGGCGTCGGCCATCGACTTGGCCACTGTCTCGGCGTCCTGCAACGAGCCGTGCGCGACCGGCTCGTCGCCGGCGAAGACGGTGTTGCCCTCGATGCGGACCCGGTCGCCCTCACGGACCTGTTCGAAGACGCTCTCGCCGAGATCGTCCAGCAGCGGGATGCCGGCCGAGATCAGCACCTCCGGGCCGAGGTTGGGATAGCGCCCGGAGACCGACGGCTTGGCGTTGAGCACCGCCGCCACACCCACCGCGACGAGCGAGTCGGCCGCCACCCGGTCCAGGTCGACGTGGTCGATGACCGCGATGTCGCCGGGTCGCAGGCGCCCGACCAGCCGTTTCGTCCGGCGGTCGAGGCGCGCGGTGCCGACGATCGAGCCCGGCTCCGGGTTCCGGCTCCGGCGCAGTGTGGGTAGACGCATCGTGACCATCCTGGCATGTGAGGCAGGTTTTGCTGTCGCGACATGCCTGAGCAGGGCCGCCTACCCAGGGAAGCACACCGGAACCCGCGGCGGTGTGCTTGCGCTCACAATAGGGACGTCACGGACGTCTTTCCTTGGCCGCCACGGCCAGGAGCTCCTCGGCATGGGCGATACCCAGATCCGAGTCCGGCAAACCGGCGAGCATCCGGGCCAGTTCCCGGGCGCGTTCGGTGTCCTCCACCACGCGCACCCCGCTCGTGGTGACCGCTCCCCCGGTGTCCTTGGCCACCACGAGGTGCCGGTCGGCGAACGCGGCGACCTGCGGCAGGTGCGTGACCACGAGCACCTGGTGGCTGCGGGCCAGCCGGGCCAGCCGGCGGCCGATCTCCACCGCGGCCTGGCCGCCGACACCGGCGTCGACCTCGTCGAACACCAGCGTGGGCGGGCCGCCGGAACCGGCGAAGACCACCTCGATGGCGAGCATCACCCGGGACAGCTCGCCGCCGGAGGCGCCCTTCTGCAACGGCAGCGCCGGAGCGCCCGGGTGCGCCAGCAGCCGCAACTCCACCTCGTCGGCGCCGTCCGCGCCAACGCCGGTCTCGACGCCGTTGACCGGCAGGCTCGGCTCGGACCGGCCCGCCGGGCGCGGCAGCACCGCCACCTCGATGCGGGCGTGCGGCATGGCCAGCCCGGCCAGCTCGACTGTGACCTCCTCGGCGAAGCGGACCGCCGCCTCCCGCCGGGACGCCGAGACCCGGCCGGCGAGGTCGGCCACCTCACCGGCGAGCCGGGTCGCCTCGCGGTCCAGCTCGTCCAGCAGCTCGTCGGAGGTGTCCAGATCGGACAGCCGGGTCCGCGCCCGCTCGGCCCACGCCACCACGCCGTCGACGTCGTCGGCGTACTTGCGGGTCAGCCCGCGCAGCGCGGCCCGCCGCTCGTAGACGGTCTGGAGGCGGGCCGGGTCGGCGTCCAGCGCGGCCAGGTAGGCGGACAGCTCCGCGGCCACGTCGGTGACGAGCGTGGCCGCCTCCTCCAGCCGGGCCGCCAGTTCGCCCAGCGCCGGGTCGGTGCCGGCCTGCGCCTCCAGCGTGCGCCGCGCGGTGCCCAGCAGCGCCGTCGCGTCCGGCGTCTCGTCGGTCGCCTCGACGCCACCGGCCACGCACTGCTGCGCCACCTGCGCGGCGGTGCGCAGCCCCTCGGCGTGCTCCAGCCGCTGCGCCTCGGCCTTCAGCTCGGCGTCCTCCCCCGGCTGCGGGTCGACCCGGGTGATCTCGTCCAGGCCCAGGCGCAGCAGGTCGGCCTCCTGGTTGCGCTCGCGGGCGTTGCGCCGCCGGTCGGCCAGGTCGTCGACGACAGTGCGCCACCGGGCGTACGTCTCGCGCAGCGCGTCGAGCAGCTTCTCGTGCTCGGGACCGGCGAACCGGTCGAGCGAGGCGCGCTGCTCGGCCGGGCGCAGCAGACGGAGCTGGTCGGACTGGCCGTGCACGGCGAGCACCTGCTCACCGACCTCGCCGAGCGTGGACACCGGCATGGCGCGCCCGCCCAGGTGCGCCCGGGACCGGCCCTCGATCGTCACGGTGCGGCTGAGCAGCAGTGAGCCGTCCTCGTCGGGCTCGCCGCCGGCGTCGACGATGCGGGCGTGCACCGACTCGGCCACCCGCCCGCTCAGGCGTAGCCGGCCCTCCACCACGGCGCGGCCCGGCTGGGCGCGCACCCGGCCGGCGTCGGCGCGGCCGCCGAAGAGCAGGCCGAGGCCGGTCACCACCATGGTCTTGCCGGCGCCGGTCTCGCCGGTGATGACGTTCATCCCCGCGGCCAGCGGCAGCGTCGTGTCCTCGATGACGCCCAGTCCGGTGATGCGCAGCTCTTCCAGCACAGCACCCGACAGTAGCCCCGCCCTGTGACAGTTGACCAGCCGGCAGGGCGGGGCGCGGGCACCCGTACAGTTCAGCCCCGTGCTGGAGGAGATCGGCCTGACCCCGGACGAGGAGGAGCTCTACCGCTGCCTGGTCAGGGCGAACACGGCCCGGGTCGGTGAGCTCGCGCAGCGGCTGGGGCGGCCCCGCGCGGAGGTCGTCGCCCGGCTGGACGCCTTGCGGGACAAGGGTCTCGTGCTGCCGACCGGGCCGGGACCGGACGCGCCGCTGCGGCCGCTCGCGCCGGACGTGCCGCTCGGTGAGGCGCTGCTGCGCCGCCAGTCGGCGCTGGAGGAGGCCCGCGCCGCGGTGACCCAGCTCGCCGAGGACTACCGGGCCGGGATGCGCCGCCACGACGCCGCGCACCTGGTCGAGGTGGTCACCGGCGCGCGGGCGCTGCGCGAACGGCTGCGCGAGCTGCAGAACGGCGCGCGCGAGGAGGTGCTCTGGTTCTGCCGGGCGAACCCGCTGGCGATGCCCGGGCCGGAGAACGTCGAGGAGTTCGACGCGCTCGCCCGCGGTGTGCGCTACCGGGCCATCTACGAACGGGCGATGCTGCTGGAGCCGGGCGCGCTGGCCGACGTGGAGCGGGGCGTACACGCCGGGGAGCAGGCCCGCGTGCTGGACCGGCTGCCGGTTCGACTGGCCGTGGTGGACGGTCGTACCGCCGTCTGCCCGCTGGTGCCCGACCGCGACGGCGGCGAGCCGACCGCAGCGGTGATCGGCCGCAGTCAGCTGCTGGACGCGCTGGTCGCGCTCTTCGAGAGCCACTGGCTGATGGCCACGCCGCTCGGCACGCCGGCCGACCGGGCCGCCACCGGCTACCAGCCCGACGGCGACGAGGCGCGGCTGCTGTCGCTGTTCGTGGCCGGGGTGCCGGACAAGTCGATCGCGTCACAGCTCGGCGTGAGCCGCCGTACCGTGCAGCGGCGGCTGGCCGACCTGATGGCCGCCGCCGGCGTCGACACCCGGCCCGGGCTGGCGTTCCAGGCCGCCCGGCGCGGCTGGATCTGACCGGGGCCGGGGCGGGACGGCCCCAGGACCGCCCCGCCCCGGCGTCTCACCGCAGCCCGTACGCGTCGATCACGGTCTGCGTCACGGTGCTGCCGGACCGGTCCCGCGCCGAGACGCGCAGCGACACCGTGCCGCGCCCGGCCGGCACCTCGGCGGTGAACCGGGTGCCGGAGCCGCGTACCGGCGCCGTGCGCCAGGTGCGTCCGCCGTCGAAGGACACCTCGGCGCGTACCGTCGCGCCGGCCGGCGCGGGCAGGCCCGCCGGGTGGCGCAGCGTCAGCCCGACTGCGTGCTTCCGCTTGCCGGGCACCTCACCACGCAGGTCGGCCGGCACCCGGTAGTCCACCTGCAGCAGCGGCAGCGGCCGGGCCGCGTCACCGGCCGGACGGGCCGAGGTGAACTCCCACGCCGTCTCGGTACGGGTCGCCCACCGCCACTGGGCCGACGACCGTGCCGTGGTCACGTCGAGGCGGTAGCGGGCCGGACCGGCGGTTGCAGGCACCGGCGCCCAGCCGTCGGACAGGTCGGCGATCTGCCGCCCGTCCCGGCTGACCCGGCGGGTCACCGTGTCCTGCTCCTCCGAGCGGCTGTCCACGCCGGCGTGACCGTCGGCGTCGACGAACTCGGCCACCCGCAGGTCGAGCGTGTCGGCGGTCCGGCTCGGCGCGGCCGCACCGGCCGGCACCGCGGGGCGCACCAGCGGCGCGTGCCACGACTCGGTGGTCCGGTCGGTGGCCGCGTAGCGCCGGGGCCGGTCGGACAGGCCGCCGGTCAGCGTCCCCATGCTGGAGAACATCAGCCGGTGCAGCACCCGGTGCTGCCACCACGAGTCACCGGAACTGACGTACTCCCGCCGGGTCGTCCCGGTACGCACCATCCGCTGGTCGTCGTTCCAGGAGAACTCCTGCCAGGGCCGCCACCCGAACCGCTGCTCGGTGGCCCAGTCCAGGCCGCCGGTGTCGCCGTAACGCGCGGTCACCTCGGCCGTGTTGGCGGCGGTCACCCGGTGGGTGATCCGCTCCGGCACCCGGCCCCGCGACACCTGGAACACGTCGTAGAGGTACGGGCTGTCCACGGTCAGCGTGAGGTCGATGCGGGCCCGGCCGGTACGCGCCGCCGCGAGCAGCCGCTGCCCGTCGTCGTACGCCACCGCAAGCGCCGGCGCCGGAAGCCGGTCCCCGGTCGGACGCCACACCGTCCACGCGCTCTGGTCCGCCGGCCGGACGATCAGCACCGCCTTCGCGCCGGCCGCCGCCGCGGCTGCCACCTGCTCCTCCTCGGACCGGTCGGCGGACGCGGTGAGCAGCGCAGCCGCGCCCCGCACCCCGGCCAGCTCACCCGGCGCGCCGGTGCCGGCCGCGACCAGGCGCAGCCGTTGCCGCCCCGCCGGAGCCGGCGACTGGCCCATCAGGTTGACGTCCGGCGCTCCGGACACGCCGCTGACGTCGATGTCGACCATCGGCGCGACGAGCTGCCAGCGCGAGGAGAACTCGAACTCGCCGCGGCGTACCTGCCGGGTCGGGGTCACGTTGAGCTGCTGCACGGTGCTGAACGTCATGACGCCGTGGTCGACCTGGCGGCCGTTGCCGAACACCCGGTGCTGGTAGAAGCTCAGGATGGCCCGCTGCTCGGAGGGTTTCGGCGTCTCGATCCGTACCGGTGTGCCGCGCCGCGGGTCGAGCACCACGGTGAGGTCCCGGTCCACTGTCAGCTCCGGGTCGGTGACCAGGGTGAGCTGCTCGTCCAGCGGCGCGCCGTGCTCGATCAGCGCGTGGAGCAGGTAGGGGCCCTCCTCCACCTGGATCTGCCACTCGTCGCCGCCGCCGAGCCAGCCCAGCGCGTCCGACTCGGGGTGTTCGCCGAACAGCGTCACCACCGGCGCCGGTCCGGGCCGACCGGCCAGGTCCAGCGCGCGCAGCGTCACGGTGTGCTGCGGGCCGCTGAGCGTCAGACCGACAGCGGTGCGCACCGTCACGCCGTCCGCGCCGGTGGCCACCAGCCAGCCGCCGTGCGGGCCCCGGTCCAGCCGGGCCGGGTCGGCGCGCAGCGGCACGTCCACGCCGCCGCCGGCCGGCACAGTGACCGTGGCGGCGCCCAGCGTCAGGCCGTCGGTCTCGGCCGCGCCGCTGTCCAGGTTGCGCAGCTCCAGCGCGAGACGCAGCGTCTGCGCGGCAGCGGTGCCGTTGACGTAGCGCACCGTCCGGGTCGCGGCCGGCCCGCCGGTGGTCAGCCGGCCGAAGTCGGCGGTGGCCGTGCCGTACACCCGCTGGCGCAGCGCGCGGGCCACGTCGACCCGCCCGGCGCCCTGCTCGAACACCGTCGCGCCGGTGCTCGGCCGGGTCGTGCTCACCAGCGCGTCCTTGAGCTGCGCGGCGGTCCATCCGGGATGCTCCTGGGCCAGTACGGCGGCGGCACCCGCGACGTGCGGCGTGGCCATCGAGGTACCGGAGGCGCGGGTGTAGGCGTCGTCGACCGGCGTACCCATCGTGGTGCCGGCGGCGCGGGCGGCGACGATGCCGACGCCCGGCGCGGTGATCTCCGGCTTCAGGCCGTTGTCGCCCAGCCGCGGGCCGCGGCTGGAGAAGTCGGCGAGCACGTCGTCGCGGTCGACCGCCCCGACGGTGAGCGCGGCGGTGGCCGCGCCGGGCGAGCCGACGCTGCGCGGCTCGCCGTCGTTGCCGGCGGCGATCACGAACAGCGCGCCGGTGGAGGCGGTGAGGTCGTCGACGGCCTGGCTCATCGGGTCGGTGCCGTCGGTGGGCGCGCCGCCGAGGCTCATGCTGACCACCTTCGCGCCGGAGCGCGCGGCCCACTCCATGCCGGCGATGATGCCGGAGTCGTAGCCGGAGCCGGAGTCGTCGAGCACCTTGCCGACCAGCAGCCGCGCGCCCGGCGCGACGCCCTTGCGCAGCCCCGCCGAGGCCGCGCCGCTGCCGGCGACGGTGGCCGCCACATGGGTGCCGTGGCCGTGGCCGTCCCGGGCGCTGCCGCCGCCGGTGAAGTCGCGCGCCTCGGCGATCCGGCCGGCCAGATCGGGGTGGCCGGCGTCCACGCCGGTGTCGAGCACCGCGACCCGCACCCCGGCGCCGTCGCGGCCGGCCGCCCAGGCGGCGGGCGCGCCGATCTGCGGGACGCTGTGCTCCAGCGCCACCCGGGCCCGCCCGTCGAGCCAGACGCGTTCCACGCCGGCGCCGAGCCGGACGGCTCCGGCGCCCGCGGCGCGGGCCTGCGGCGCCTGCCGCAGGGACGTCCACAGCGCGGCCAGGTCGTCCTTGTCGACGCGCAGCGCGGCGCCGTTGATGCTGGACAGCGGACGGGACTCGGCGGCGACGGCGAGCGGGCGCACGCGCCCGGCGGCCGGCTCCCGGTAGCGCACGATCAGCGGCAGCGCCTTCTGGCCCGCGTCGCCGTAGCCCTGCTCGGCCAGCGCCTGCACGTCGAACAGGTCCGGGTCGAGCACGCCCGCCGACACGTACGGCACGACGTCGGCGGGAAGCACCCGCAGCCCGCCCTCGACCTGCGTGGTCTGAAAGACGATCCGGTCACGGCCCGGCCCGGGGTGGACCGTGGCGGCGATCCGGCCCGGCGCGGCCCGGACCAGCTCGACCTGGTCGCCGGTGATCAGCGTGACGCGGGCGGGCGGCGCGCCCGGGGCGGATGTG